>DATEBW010000064.1:0-9434 GCA_035287165.1 Patescibacteria group bacterium
CCCCGCCTGGCCGATTTTGAGAGCACCACTGCCGAGAATGAGAACTTTTTTAATCATGGAACATAAAACATGGAACACATAACATCAAGATTTAATGTGTTTCATTGTTCCCCAAAGCATCTTTCCGATTTCATCACATAATTTAATTAGATTCATATAACCTGTTTCTTTTATATACTTTCTTTTGTAGCAAAAATAAATTAGATATTTAGTCTCTTTTAAAGAGCCGTACGATATATCAAGGAATTGTGCATATTGTTTCGTCCTTTGTCGAGCATAGCCTTCAATATAGTTCAGTATTATAGAGATTGCTGCCCTTCTTAATTGAGAAGTTAGTCCGAACATTTCTTGTTTGGGGAATTTTTCGGTAACATCATATACATAATGAGCTAAACCGTCCATTAACGCCTTAAGTTTGTCATGATAAATATTTGATTTGTGTTCCATGTTATGTGTTATGTGTTATGTGGGATAAAAATTCGTCAAATATCCAGTTGGTATCCGTTGGTCCCGGTGTTGCCTCGGGATGGAATTGCACGCTCATAAACGGTTTTGTTTTGTGCAGCAATCCCTCGTTTGTGCCGTCATTCGTATTGGTAAACCATTCCGTAAACCCCTTCGGAATCTTATTGACGGAAAAACCGTGATTCTGCGTCGTAAGGAAATGCCTGCCGGCGTGCGTTGAGCAGGATACCGGCTGATTCTGGCTTCGATGGCCGAATTTTAATTTGTACGTGTCGCCGCCCGCGGCAAGTGTCAGTATCTGATTTCCCAGGCAAATGCCGAGAGTCGGAATCCCTCTCGCCAATAGTTTTCTGACATTCGCAACGGTCCTCGTCACCATCTTCGGGTCTCCGGGACCGTTTGAGATCACCACGCCGTCGAACCGCTCGTTCAACGATAAAACGTCGAAGTCCCACGGAACAATGGTGACATCTGCGCCCCGATTAACTAACGATCGGATAATATTTTGTTTAACACCGCAGTCTATTAAAACGATCCTGAATTTGGAATTTAGAGTTTGGAATTTAGAGTTTTTTTGGAATTTAGTCCGCCAGCTGGCGGATTGAATTTTGAATTTTTTAATCTCTTTTACTGAAACGTCTGCCACAACATTGTGAGCATTCGGATCATGCCAGTTTATGTCCTCGCCGATAATCATTTTTCCCGGCATGGCTCCTTGCTCCCGCAATTTCTGCGTCAGCGCGCGGGTGTCTTTTATTTCCAGCGCCGGAATTTTTTCGGCTATCAACCAATCTCGTAGAGTCTGAATACTTGCAGGATGGGTGTTGTTTTCTATGTATGACGAAACGATTACGCCGGAAACGTGAATGCGGTCAGATTCCCAAAACTCTTTCCGCGGTACGCCGTAATTTCCGATAAGCGGATAGGTGAAAATCAGAATCTGTCCTTTGTATGACGGGTCGGTCAGACTCTCCGGATAGCCCACCATCCCCGTGGTAAATACGACCTCGCCGGCGGCTGAACAGGCGGCGCCCACTGACATGCCTTCAAATATACTGCCATCCCGGAATATTAATCTGTCATTCATTTTTTTTCCAAAAAAATACCCGCCTCTTTTGGCGGGTCATGCTGCTTTTTTGTAATGCAATTGATGACCGGAAGAATTTCTGCACGCTTCGAAATCCTTTGATGGATTGTTCCGCACTTAAGCGCTCTGGTATACCACTCTGCTTTGATTTTGCAATAACTATTGTATACCTGCGAAGCTTTCAAATAGGAGAACCAGGATATTCTGACGGTATATCCTATGAACAAAATCAAAGCTCCGCTAGGCATACCAGTTGTATTTTGAAAGCGGAGGGGTATACATGATGTATACGTAAATCTCGTCATTATTGTGGGAAATGAACGAGGATTCATTTTTCTTATTAAAAAATCCCCCGCGACGTTCACGGGGAGTGAAAGAAATGATTGCATGACTATATCAAGCACCCCGGTATATGTCAAGCATAGTTACGCTGATTTGTTGAATAGGTGTATCAAGCAATTGCGCTCCGGGGGCGCAGAAAAGCGACATGCGCCCGAATCACGATATGCGGTATGAGGAGAATCATCGCAAATAACCCGTAGGAATATTGACCGAGCAGGCTATAGATGATACTCGCGGCAAGAGGCGCGACAGCCGATGAGCCGGCTAAGACCGATTCATCAAGCCCGGTGATAAAGCCCTGCCGGTTTTCCGGAGCCGCGTTCGTAATGACCGTGCGAAAAGTCGGGAAACTGGACGAAAATCCTAAATTCGTCAGGTAAATAACCGGAAAGAATTGCCAGAGTTCGCGTACAAAGACGAGTGACACCATGCCAATGCCGAATAATAGTTGTCCCAAGTAAAACGTCTTGAGCGGTCCGTACCGGTCTGACAACCGTTTGGTTATCACCGTCTGGTTCACGATAAAAAACGAGCCGATTATGAGGAATACGGTTCCGATTCTTTCCGGAGACAAGTCGAGAGATTGTTTTAAGAGCAGTACAATCGTCGAAGTGTACGAAGCAAACGCTAACGCGAAAAACGCGCGCATCAGGAATAACCGCCGGAGCTTCATGGCGGAAATTGACGCGAATTTACGCAAAAGATTTAACTCCTGAAGAATATGGAATGGTAGTAAACGGTCTCGTTTTTCTTCGGGGAGCGATTCGGGAAGAAACAAGTACATCAGCCCCAACGTAATTGCTGAAATAACCGCCGATACCAAGGCGATGCCGAGATAACCCAGTGGCGTCGCGTACACATATCCTCCGATCACCGGACCGACGATCAGAGCTATTCCGACGGCCGCCCCGAGATTCCCGTAGACCTGCGTTTTCTTCTCGCGCGGCGTAATATCTGCAATATAAGCATTGGCAACAGAAAAATTGCCGCCGGTAATACCATCCACAATGCGTGAAAACGCGATGACCATGAGCGGAAGCGCCACACCGTTTATTGATATATCCGGAGTAAAATACCCTAAACCAAATACCCCCCACGAAGCCAATGTTCCTGCTTGGGAGATTAATAATAACCGCCGCCTCCCGTGTCGGTCTGACAATGTCCCGAGCACCGGCGCCGCCAAAAACTGGAACGCCGGATATGCGGCAAGCAGCGCGCCATAGGCTACCGCTCCCCCACCGAACCGCTCGACTATAAAGGGCAAAACCGGGATTAACACCGAGAATCCGAGAACATTGACAAACGTCAAAAACAGAATAGGAATAATCTGTTTGCTCATAGAGAAGGAAAAGTATATAGGAAATAGGGATAAGAAGGAAGAGTACAAGTGTGTCTAAAGGCAAATAATTATTACCTTCAATTTTCGCCGAAAAAATTAACAACCGTCAGTCAGCAATTTCCTTACCCAATGAATCCGAAAAGAAGGAATATTATGAGGAGGATAACGAGAAGCGGCATCAGCGGCAAGCTGATAAACATTCGCAAGATAAAAAGAAGTATGATGGCAAACACCAGAAACCGCGCACCGGCGGGGAAAACTGCCTTTACGATCAGAAGGACGACTGTGAGAAACAGTAAATCATTGACGCTGACAAAAGGAAGGGCGATCCCTGCATAGCTCATGTAAAGCAATATGAATATGGCGACAATGAGCGCCAGCATGTCTGATCCTATTTGGTGTCCTCCGAGACGCATAGATTATTCAAATGAACAAAGGAGCAAAGGAGCAATCATTTTTTGTTAATCCTTCTTTCTACCTGCTCAATATCTGTCCATAACATAGCACCAATTTCCTCCGAGCGTTGTAATCCTTCGTCATATTCGCCTTTCGTAATCCACTGTTGTTTATATGAAAAGTAAACAAGATACCGTGATTCTTTCAACGAACCGTAAGATGTCTCAAAAAAGTTAAGTTGTACAGCTGACTTTCTACGTGCAAAGCCTTCAATATAATTGAGAATAATTGATAATGTTGCTCGTCTTGTCTGCGATGTCACACCATATATTTCTTCCTTGGGGAATTTCTTTGTAATCTGATAGATAAATTGTACATATTCATCCATCAGTTTCTTCAGCTTCTCTTTGAAAGCGTTTTTATATTCTTTTTTGTTCCTTTGCTCCTTTGTTCCTTTGTTCATTTGATCGGGATATTTCTCTACCATATCGTATCTCTAGTCTCACGTCAACCGGCCAACTCATACGTCTCCAGCAATTTCTGATTCCCCTCCACCTGATAGCGCAGCAAATCGCTGAAAATGCCTTTTTTCCTGGCCAGATCCTGCGGGGGCCCGTCATTGACGATTTTTCCATTATCAATAACGAGTACACGATCGGCATTTTGAATAGTGCTAAACCGGTGCGCGATGATGATGACGAGTTTATCCTTCATCAGCCGGTCAAGCGCATCCTGCACCATATGTTCGCTCCGGGCATCCAGGCTGCTCGTCGCCTCATCGAGTAGCAGAATCGGTGTGTTGTGCAGAATGGCGCGCGCGATTTGTATCCGCTGCTTTTGGCCTCCGGATAATTTGATGCCCCGCTCGCCTATTTCGGTTTCGAGCTTTTTCGGAAACTTCATGACGAAGTCGTACGCATTTGCCTGTTTGAGCGCATCCAGAATTTCCTTTTCGGTTGCATGCGGATTTCCGTAACTCACATTTTCACCGACTGTGGTCGAAAACAGCTCCGCATCCTGGAATACGAGCGACATATGAGATCGTACATCCTGGTGCGTCAGATCAGCGTATTTTTTGCCGTTTAACAGAATCAAACCTTTGTCAGGTTCATAGAATTTTAATATCATATTCGTTAACGTCGTTTTTCCTGCGCCGCTGTGGCCGACGAGTGCGACGATCTGCGGGCTTTTCAGCGTAAATGAAACATTTTTCAGAACCGGACTGCCGTCTTCATATGAAAACGACACATCGCGGAATTCGATAAGGTCACCCTGAACTTGCTGCAGGGTCTTCTTTTGTTTATTGGCATGAGATGCTGAAACAAGCTTTAGTGCTGAGCGAGAGCGAACGTATTCAGCATGACGATCCTCTATATCCTCCACCGACGGCAAATTCAAAATAGTGAAATACTCTTTTGATCCTGCTTCGGCGCGTTGAATCCGTTCTAAAATAAAACTCATCGCAAACAGCGGGCGGCGCAGCTGCCCCAAAAGCTGAATAATCAGCACCATGACGCCGAGCGAAATAGTTCCCTGGAAGGCTTCACGAAATACGATAACGGAAATGATGATAAGAACGATTTCCAGACCGAAATTCCTCGTAAAATTCAGCAAATGGTACATCAGTGATTGTTTATCGTAAATCGACACGCTGCGGGTAAGTTTTTTAGAAATAAAATGCTGTTCATCCTCTTGCCGGTTAAAACTGCGTACCAGTTTGATATTGGCGATTACCTCCTGAATTCTGCCGCGGCTGATGTCCTCGATCCTGTTTTTTTCGACTTCTTTCTCTCCCCATTTTTTCGTTGAGTAGTGGCTGATGCCGATATAGATGGGATAAATTGACAGGGCGAGCAATGCGGTAACCGGATGGTAATAAAACAACACGCCGATGATGAAAACGCTCTGGAGAAACGCGGGCATGATGAAGTTTGTCGTCGCGCTTAAAAAATCCTGCAGCGACACGATGCCGCGCGACAGTTGGTTAACGATTTTTCCCGAGAGTTCCGAATCGAAGTATTTTTGCGGAAGCGTGAATATTTTCCGGTAAAACGTCTCGGTCAGAAACCGGCCGATCCTTCCGTTGATGTAATCGCCGATTCGCTGGTTAACCGAATCGAGAATTGTCCCGACGACCGCAACGGCAAAAACGATGCCGATGAAAAAAGTTAGCCGTTGCATATCGCCCGTTCCCGTCCTTATCTGGCGCTCTATCTCATCAACGATAAATTTGACGACGACCGGGCTCGCGAGCTGCAACGCCGCGGTAATGAGTATGAGGATTGCCAGGGCAATAAGTTGAGGATGGTACGGCCGCGCGAGTTTAACGACGCGGAAAATATTTTTCATGAGGATATTGTAGCACGGATACGCGTTTTAGCTTCGAGATTTATAGTTTGGATCGCCGAGACGACCGTTTATCCATTGGCAAATGATCTCCGGTTCTTTTCTCCTTGCTTGGCATACCGATTGACAACTTAATGGACAGTAATGATCATCAAGCATCACTTTTGCTTTTTGTCTTGCCGCGCCAACTGTATTACGATCAAGTTTTTTATGAGGATAGAGATCATCGGCAATGATCATTACGTCTTCCCCCGCACAAATCATCTCACCTTCTCGACAGAATAAACCCTCTTGGGACGAATCTTTGTTTAAGTTTATTATCCTGTTAAATATCTCCTTAACATTCATAACACTACTATTTTTTTTCTATCTTCGCTGCCAGAATAAAATCGTTTTCTGATAGTCCGCCGATTGCATGGGTCCACAAAACCATCTTAACTTTATTAAAGTAAATGTGGATATCGGGATGGTGGCCTTCGCTCTCTGCCAACCCGGCGACACGGTTAACAAATCCCACCGCCTCTTTGAAATTTTTGAACTTGAATTCGTGCTGCAATTTTTTCCCGTCAACCACTTCCCACGGTAAATTTAACATACCCCTGTATATTTTGATTTGTTCCGCATTAAACGGATCAACGCCGCCTTCGCAGGGAACACAGTGTTTTCGGGTAAGATCGGTCATGATATTGTTAGTATAGCATGAATTAGCGGAAACATATTCGATTGAAGGAGTTTGATTATGCGGCGCCGAATTATTATTTTGTGACGGTGTGTACGCGTAACCGTAAGGAATTATTTTATCCCCGGTTATCAAAGCGATACGACAATTTAATGCCTACAGATGTAGCTGCAGGGCTTGTCCCTGCCGAGACAAAAGCAATCACAGGGGTCGCAAATACAACAATTGTTGAAAATATTCTTCACAATGAAATACCAAGACGCTACGGTGTAGAAATTGATTTCTACATATTCATGCCGGATCACATACATTTAATCATCGCTCTCTCAGGCGACCACAAGGGTCGCAGCTACACATTGGGGCAGATCATTGGTGCTTTTAAATCACTTGCCACTCGAGCATTTTGGAATTTAGGTTATAAAGGAAAGTTATTTCAACCCAACTTCTAAGAACACGTCATCCGATCCGACTCGTCGCTTGATAGCATCAGAAACTATATTCTTAACAATCCACTCGTCGAGTATCAACATATTCCGTGGAAACGCCTCGATCCTAATTGGTAGCTTCGGCATCTTATGCTGCCAGATTCTAGGCGCGATAATCCGCCAGCCGGCGGAGCGCAACTACACAAACACAATGCTGATGGGTAGTTGCAGCATCTTTTGCTGCTAATTCGATTATACGTTGAAGTTAATTGGTATATATATAACAGGAATTACGCAGTACTTCGTCATTCTGAATACGTTCGCTATCGTTCAGTACTATAGCTTGTTTCAGAATCTTTTTCTTCCTTGATGGGGATGTTGATCCCGTATACTGCGGGACAGCATGACGAGCTAAATCTACGTAAGGTGCGTAAGTCCTGTATAAAATTTGAAGTTCACTACAAGATTGAGATGCTGTCGGCGGAAGCATCCGCCCGTCACTTCGCCGATTACTGAACATCAATTCTTTCCTACCGTAAATTTCCCGGTTGATGAAAATAGCCGTTGACGGGCAGCCATGACACCTTCTTGCTTTGCCAGACAGCCGTTTCTGCAAATTTCCATACAACAACGGCCGACATAAGAATTTGTCCGATATGCCTGTTCTATATATTTCTTGTCATTCATGGGGTCGCTTATCCAAGTCGCATATTCTCCGGCCGGTACAATTTCTAGCCCTTCGGGACAGGTAATCCCTTTGCGAAGACTTCCGTCCGCGTTGTGCGTGAGGCTGTACCACTCGTCTTGAGGTATTTCAGACATAAAAATACTCCGCCGTTACCCGATTATTTTTTATAACAACTCCCTCTTTCCGCAGTTTTGCAACTTGCCCGTTTCGCCCGCCGAAAGCGTAGCCGGCGGCAATAGTCCCGTCAGAGCACACGACGCGGTGGCAAGGAATGTTTTTCGGGTCGGGATTACTATGAAGGAAATGGCCAATGATGCGGGGGTTTTTAATGCCGCACGTTAAAGCAAGTTGTTTGTAAGACACGACACGTCCGCGGGGAATCTGTCTGGTTGCTTGATACACTTTCTCTCGCAAAGACGAAGTACTACTAACCATTAGTAGCTTTTTCATTCGGAATTTATCAAAGCTATAGCGAGCACTTGTTGCATTAATGTGTTTTCAGAAGGGGGATTCTCTCCGGCTGCAATTTTACTCTTTACAGCTTCAAGTATCTTTTGATCCCCAGGTTCATTAAGCCGATAGTCTGGAATTGTCTCATCAATAGAGTCTGTAAAAAAATCCTTGACTCCCGTGACTAAATCTGTGAATGGTTCTTTAGGCATCATACTTTCTCACCTCCCTTCATATTATACCATTATTTTGCAACACATCAGTCCTTGCCGTGTATACGAATTATTGAGAGCTACTCATTTAATCGGTTGCGTCGCAGTAACAGTGAGATCTGTTCTCGGACAGGTAAATATGATGATATCTTTTTTTACAAATCCGCCTGATCCGGTGCCTATTTGCCCACGATGAATCAGTTCCACGCCGCAAGTCCCACATGTTTTACCATCACGTGCTTGCTGTAATAACTGCTCTATAGTAAACATTGAAATAAACGGACATTCCTCTTCTTTAGTTGATTGTGGTTCATCCGAAGTTGCCTGAACTTCTATGCTCATATAGTACGAATCTTCTATGCACTTGACAATATTTTATGAAAGCACGCTTATTTTATTCTTATTTATTAGTCAGGACTTACGCATCTTACCTTGATTTAGCTCGTCATGCTGAATTTATTTCAGCATCCCCATCAAATAGTCGAAAGATTCTGAAATGGATTCGGCAAGCTCACCATCCTGAGTTTACCGAAGGACAAGTTCAGAATGACGTAGAACTGCGTAAGTCCTGTTATTAGTAACGGAATACGGTCCGATCGTCAACAGGTCAAACCGGCGGATACATAACAAGTTTAACCAGTCTATAGGTGAATTTCCTCAACAATTTGTAATAGTTCGGTATGAATGTCTTCTATAGATCGAAGAGTTCCGTCCTTCATGCATTCAATTTTTTTCCAACCCTTCTCATCCGATAGCTTCAGAAAGACTTCTTCAGCTTTTTCCAAATGATCTTTATGCCTTTCAGCAATATCTAGGTCATGGCGATATTCCCGAACAATTGCCTTTTTCTTTACCAATTCACGAGAAATACTCGTTACCACATGCAGATAAATCACCAGATCAGGACGGGGCAGTTTATTTTCATCATATTCCATTTCCTCCAACCACTGTATAAGCTCACCTCTTTTTTCAGGAACTTCTTTTGCCCCTTGATGTGCAAGACTT
>DATEBW010000065.1:0-14288 GCA_035287165.1 Patescibacteria group bacterium
CGTGAAAAGCTAATAAGCCAGGGGCTAACTGCAAGGAGAAATGCGGCAAACAAAGCCGTGTATTGAGCCGTATAAGTCTCATTCGTCCTATTCGTCTGATAAGAGAGCAGCTTTCCAGCAAGCATATATCCGATCACCACAATCCCCACCCCGAACAACGCCGTCGGGAGACGAACGGCAAACGCCGTCAGGCCGAAAACCGCTTCGGACAGCGCAACGGAGTAAATCAGCCCCGGAAGTTTATAGTCATCAAAAGAACGAAAAAGCAGGGGAAATGGTTCTCCCCATTCGTCATTTCCGGTCTGGAGAACAGACCATGCGTTATAGCCGATCGCCGCCTCATCCCATGACAGCGCCGGCGGAATGCTCCCCAACCGCCAAAGCCGGATTGCTGCAGCAATGACTATGATACCGATTAATAATGTTCGTCTGATCGACATTCTGAATCCGAAACCCTAAAAACTAATTTCTAATTCCCGCCTGCCTCGCTTGCGCTCGCATGGCGGGCAGGTCTAATTTCTAACATGACCTGCACAGTAAGTCATTGCGAGGAGCGTAGCGGCACGGCAATCCTTCTTTTCCAGGGGATTGCTTCGCTGATTATATTTAATCGCAATGACAGATAAAAACAATTCTTGCTCCGTAAGTCTTGTTCCTCCTTCTTCCAAATTCTGAATTCTATTCCGTGACTTCGAGTATCCGGAACACTACTGTTCCGTCTGTGCGGCGGATTTCATCTATCTGCCGGATGGGCAACGTCGCATCAATGCAGCGTCCGTGCGTTACATACAGCACATCCGGCACGCCGACAAAAGCTGGTTTCCGCACGCCGGTCCGTGGATCGGTAACCGGTTCTCCTTCATACGGACATTCCTCCTGCGAAAATTCGTACGGCCCGAAAGGTATCCGGTCAAAATCTCTCAATGCGCTCACACGCGCAATTTCCTGAAAGGCGGATGGGTCGTACTTCCCATAAAACAGAAAGAAAATCGTCGGTGCAGACTGCGTCGTCGAAATTACCGCTTTCTCATATGCCGGCAGCAAATCATTTACCTTCGCAACGAGCTCGCGGTACCCTTCATGACGATACCATGGACGATGCGCCGGCTGGTGAATATAATACTGATGTAAATACGAAAAAATACTGTACAGAAACACAACAGTCCCAAAAAGTATTCCGGACCATTTCCCTAAATTCCCCAAACTCCCCAAAACCGCTGATAACCACCGTATCCCTATCGCAGACAGTATTGCAAGCATCGGTGCCATCATCAGCGTGCGCTGGAGATTCGGCACGTCGTCATACGTCAATGCGCTTCCGACCGGAGACAGTACTATCCAGCCCCCCGCCAATGCCGCCAGTTTCGGGTAACGTCGTACAACAATGATACCACCGATGACGAGCAGTACGATATCGAAATAATGCAGCAAGCCGTATCCGGGCACGCGGTACCGGTCGGGAAAACCCTGATCGGTAAAGAGGAATGCATAGGAAAAATGGCTGAAGTAATGTTCGAAGAACCGGTCAGCAAACGACAGAATTTTATTATGGAACATGCGCGCGATGAGCGGACTGATAGCCTGCGTGCCGTCTTCACGCAGCGCTTCTTCACGTATAAGAGTCAAATGCTCATCGGCCATAATACTGACGGTGCGGATCCGAAGCGAGAGATTTTCAGATGACAGAATGAGCAAAACCGGCACTATGATAAAAAGCAAATAACCTGCGCCGGCGAGAATGCGGTCTTTGACCGCTTTTGGCGGCGCGACAAAAAAGAGAAGAGGCAGAAACAGCGGAAGGAACGCGCGCGGCGCTTGATAAAAAAGGTAAGTAATCCCAAAACACCCAAATACCCCCAAAACCCCTAACAACCCTAACTTCCCTGATCGTACAAGTCGTAAATAGAGCCATGTGCCGAGAAGGAGAAAGAATACGGCCGGAACATGTTCGGTAGCCACCCGTGAAAGATTGATATGCCAGGGAGAAATAGCGAGCGCTCCTGCCGCAATCGCTGCAACAACTGCCGGGTCGTAGTCTTTTTTCAGCTTAAACGTATGAGTCAACATTTCTTTTGCCAACCCGTAGAGCGCAAAGACCGTTGCCACGCCGAACAGCGCCGATGCGAACCGGACCGAGAATTCATTCAGGCCGAACAGGACGATAAACGGCAGGGAAACATACGAATACCCTGCCGGACTGTAGAGAAATGATGATAAATGCAGAGGAAAAACATTCCCCGCTATGTCCCGGGATGTTTTCAGTATTGAATACGCGTTATAGCCTAAAAACGCCTCATCGCGATGAAAACCCTCCGGCATGCCGCCGAGATCATAAAACCGGAGAAGCGCAGCGAGAATAAGGGTACAAAGTAAAAGAAATTTTATTTTCATGTTATTTACATACGACCCATAACCCTCATACGTCTCATGAATCTCAGACGGCTCATACTCCATCCTATCAAAGACAAAACAGTTAAAACCGTCACGCCATCGGCTGCGGCGCGTACCGGCGTTTCGCCGAAAAGTACCGTTACCCGATGATCCCCTTCCGGCACGCGGAACGTAATCAGCCCGCGGTTATTGGGATCCTGAAACTCGACGGGAACTTTTTCACTGTCGACATACGCCCGCCAGCCGGGAAAATACACGGTATTATCAAGAAGTATCACGTCTCCGTCAGCATGTACTGAAAACGAATGCATAGTTGATTTGATTGCAATATCATCGACAGTCCCCTGTCCCCCGATTACCTCTATCTGTTGTAAAGGAAATTCATACGCATCGCCTGTAGTCCATCGGGTTGTCGCTTCACTATGATAGAGCGTCGTACCGGGAAATTCTTCATAGTACGTATCCGGATTTTCTGCATGACCGATCACCGTCGACAGCGGCACTGACAGAATTATTAGCGTGAGCAGTGTGCCGATCACGATAAACCGGCGGCGCACATGTGAAAATAGACTGACCGCCAGAACTGATGCAGCAAAGCTTGAAACGGCGGTGAATTTCCAGGGAAACTGTAATTGCTGCAATAAAGAGATTCTACTCCACAACGGTTCGGATGCCGATTGAGCCATAAGTACGCCGGCATAAAAAATAAACAGCCAAAAAAGCGAAATAATTCGCTCGTCTTTTCTTCGCTGAAGAAAATAGAGGGTAACGATAACGACACCGATATGAAGCGGCCCTATATGAGGGGATAATCCCCCTTCTTCGTATACGCCGCTGCCAAATCCCCATATCGGGATAAGTAGCTGGAGCGCAGAAGCAAAATTATCCCTATACGTCATTTCCCTGATTGCTCCCGATGCGAGATAGCGTTGCTCTGCTAATGCGGGGAACCAATAAAACGCCGATAGAGCCAATCCTGATAATAATATTAATATAATTCGCAGCGCTGCTGCGGTCCTGTTTTTTTTCTGTACCTGATAGAGAAGAATCAGCGAATAACAAACCATAATCGGCATAAACAGCACCGCGATGCCGTTATTAGAAAGCATCAGAAGTGCAATGCTGATGCCGCCGATAAGCACCGGTCTCCGGCCTTTGGATTTTTCCGTTACCGCGTTCTCGAGTGACAGGAGTATGACCGGCACCCACACAAACGCCATGACTTCTCCGATTGCCCCGCGGACGTACAAATCGAGAAAATGATAGGGCGCAAGCCCGTAGAACAACGCGCCGGTAAAAGACGCGAAGGGCGGAAACCGCCGGATCATCCACCGGTAAAATGCCAGCGGCGCAAGTATAAAACTCATTGCCGCAATAAACTTATAGCCCGTTTCGTATGAAACACCGACAGCATGCAGCGCGCTTCCCATATATCCGGCAAGCGGATACGAAAAAGAGAGAGCGGGACTGCCGAATCCATAGTTCAAATCGCCTGCCCACCGCGGAGGTATCTGGCCGTCGCGAATGGCTTTAAAATATGCCGCAATCCGTACGACATGAACTTCTCCGTCATGCGTAACCGGTATGCCGTCCGGAAAGAACGGCCAGAGGAAAATGCCCGTCAAAAGAATAATCAGTAGAGAATATTTGAAGTGAATAGAGTTCATGAATTTAATCCGTATACGCCGTTTTCCACCTCGTGCAGAATACCCAGTATCTCGAGAGACGCGACAAATGCGAGCGTATCAGACGCTTCCCCGTTTACGGCGCGCAATAAATCATCAATATGCGTACTCCCGTTATCCCGGATATAATCAACGATGCGCCGTTCATGGTCTGAAAGAGTCTCGAGATTTGCGACGAACGTCCGCGTTTGTTTTTGGCCCACCGCGGATTTATAGAGCGAAATAATATCGTCCGCAGAACCCACCGGATGCGCTCCCTCTTTGAGCAAAACCATCGGCGCCGCATTCATGGCAGAGGTAACCGGCCCGGGAACGGCGCAGACATCACGCCCGTATTCAGCGGCACACCGCGCGGTAATCAGCGACCCCGAATTTGCTGACCCTTCGGTCACCAGCGTGCCGATGGAAAGGCCGGCAATAATGCGGTTGCGTGACGGAAATACTCCTTTAGAAGAACGCATACCCGGCGGAAATTCAGACAAAATTAAACCCTTTTGCTGCAACTGTCCGTATATCCGTCGGTTGACCGCGGGATAACAAATATCAACGCCGCATCCGAGCACCGCGATGGTCCTGCCGCTGCGTTCTAATACCGTTGAATGGGCCACCGCATCCACGCCCATCGCCATGCCGGAAACGACGGTAAACCCTGCATCACACAAGCCGTTTGCTATTTTTCTCGTTATTTCTATTCCGTACGGTGTCGGCTTTCGCGTGCCGACGACCGCAAAAGGCAATTCGTCCTGCAACAGTGAGATATCGCCCATCGCATATAAAATAAACGGCGCATCGGGAATCTCCCGCAGCCGCGCAGGGTATGATTCGTCCTCCACGGGAAGAATATGAATATTTTTACTCTCGCACTTCTTTATGAGCGCCGCTGCATCTGTCTGCTTTCGGAACAAATCGAACGATTTAAAGAGTGACTCGCCCATTCCGCATGCGCGCAGTTCATCGGGAGAAGCCCGGAATACGGCTGCCGCAGAACCGAAATAGTTTACCAACGCGCGGTATCGAACCGGACCGATGCCTTCGAAATACGATAATCCTACGATGGCGGCCAGTTCATCAATACTATCACCCGCTCGCATGGTTCTTTTCCTCCCAGAAATATGCCGTGATGAATATCATCGATAAATACGCTATATGGCTGTTGTTGAAGTATCGTGAAAAATACCAGTACACGAACAAAAATATTCCGTAGGACAGAATGAGCGTTTTTACCGTAGGATATTTTTTGAGAAACAACAATGACACGACCAATACGGGCAGTCCGAACAACAACTGCCACCAGAAAAACGGGTAGTACGCAAAACGGTCTTGGATAACGCCCCATTCGGACAACAGCATGCCGAAACCGTATCCCGAAACCGGATAGCTCGTATCAATGGAACCGGATAAATACAGCACAGTGCTTTCGAGAAATGCCTTCGCATCCCACCATACGAACGGCAAGACAATAATGATAAAAGTTACGATAAACGGCAGGAGAAACCGTGCCACATGCACAAACTTTCTGCCAAAACTCCCGACATACGCCGCATCTCCCCTGTTACCCTTATCTTTCATATACCACAGATATCCTGCGTACAGCGGAAAAATCGGCCATGCTGACTGCTTGATTGCAAATGCCGTTGCCATGGCAACACCCGATATGGTAAAGCGATTTTTTTGCAGAAAATAAAATGCGAGCAAAAGGAATGCGTACATAAAAACATCTGATCTTCCTTCAAGCGTATACAGAAGCATTGAAGGGTGAAATGCCAGCAGGATAACAAATAACCGGCGTTTCATCCGGTCCTTTACCGCAAGCCACGCGGTAATGAGCATAACGGCGAATAATGCGATGAGCGGCATGCGGCCATCGAAAAAGCCGAACGTCGATAGGGCGAAAGCATAAAACGGCAAAGAGAACAGAAGATAGAACGGCTGCATAACAAAATGGTACAGCGCCGGATTGATCTCTGTCTCCGAATATTCCCATTCTTCAAGAGGCGTGCCGAAATAGGTCACCGCATACGGATTTTTTCCGTCAAGGAGAAATCGGATCGCCGATTCCTGCTGAAGGACGATGTCGTGAATATCATATATTGGTGCGGTGCGGTGACGGACCACCATGGCGGAATAAAATGCGTTGCCGATTACTAAAACGGTGACGGACCACAGAAGAACATCTTTTATGTTTTCTGCGTGTTTCAACCACGGAAAGAATGGGGTTTTGTCCGTATCCGGGCTGAAAAGGTCAACAACGAGAGAGTATAAGAGAAGGAAGAATATGACGGTGAATAACAGGTAGGGCGTTTCTCCCGGGCTTAGCCGGACGGTCATGACAAAGGGTATAACGAGGGTAAAAAGCAGAACAGAGTCGAATTGCAGGTATCTCATGCGGTACGGTGTAACAATCTCCTCTTTCTATGATACCATAGAATAAATTTCTAATTGACCTAATTTCTCCCCCGCTAAGCGGGGGAGAAATTAGAAATTCTCATGAAGTATATCTTTTTCCTAATGCTTTTCACCGGATTTGTTTTGCGCTTCTATAATTTTGACGCGCGACTCGAATTCCTCGGGGATCAGGGGCGCGACGGCATGATCATATATGAAGCATGGAAGGAAAAGGAGCTGCCGCTCCTGGGGCCTCCGGTCAGTACCGGCGGCTATTTAGGGCCGTTTTATTATTACCTCATCGCGCCGTTTTACATCCTTTCAAATTTTAATCCGGTAATTCCCGCTTACGCGATAGCGGCATTTGATATCATGGCAATCGCGCTGCTGTTCATTATTCTTCATCGGCGTTTCGGATACTATGTTTCGGTCCCGGCTGCCGCGCTTTACGCAACATCACCCGCGGTCGTCTCCTCTACGGCGCAACTATGGAATCCCGCGGCGGTACCGTTTTTCGTATTAACGCTGGCATATGCCGTCCACCGGTATACAGAAGATAAGAATAATATCTGGATCGCCCTTATGGGATTTGTCATCGGCATCATGGTCCAGCTGCATTATTCCGCATTGTTTTACCTGTCAGCAGTACCGGCATTTTTAGCCGTATACGGTTACCGGACGAAGGCAAAGAAAAAACTTGCACTGATAATCCGCCAATTATTATTTTTTATCGTGGCATTCCTTATTCCGCTTATCCCTTTTATCCTGTATGAACTTACCCATGAATTTTCAAATACGCAGAGTCTTATCGCTATATTCATCTCGCTTGGAAAAAGCGGTCCTGCCATTCAGCGCGCGGGCATACTCGACGCATCATCGGCAATCGGTTTTTTGTTGCTTCCGGTGCAGAACAAATTCATTACTGCGATAGTTCCTTTTGTGATTATAATACTGCTCGCCGCGAAACGAAATGCGCTCAACATCATTATCGCAGCATGGCTTACCAGCGGCATTATTCTTCTCGCAACGCTCCACGATCCGATTCCGAAACACTATACGCTGTTTCTTCTTCCCGTGCCGTTTATCGCCTTCGCAGCCGGCATGGCAAGCATTCTGCACCAGAACCGGAATAGACTGTATGCCGGCATACTGGCAGCCGTACTGGTGTTATTGAATGTTCTCCGTTCCGATGCGTTCGGCGATACGCATACTGATCTTGCACGGACTGATTCATTAGTGAAAGCAATGATTCATGAAGCCGCCGGCGAGCCATTTTCGTTTACCGTTTTTAATTCCCGTTCTTTTTCGGATCTCCATTACCGGTTTTTCTTTACCCGGGAAGGGATATCGCCCGTATCGATTGAAGACGATAATTATCCGTTGCTTTTCGTCGCATGCGAACACGGTTGTCCGCCGGATGAAGAAATGAAAGGATGGGGAGGTATGCAAGCGCTTTGCTTTGATCCCGTATGTTTTCGCGAATATCCGCGGATAAATTTAACCGACCGGCATTTTAAAGGATCGCTGAAAATAGAAAACAGCAGGCTGTTTATATTTTCCGCCGTTCCCGACTCTTAACGTGGATGCCTGTACCAATGCTCTGTCGTCCAGTACAGCTCACTCGGATTTACGAAGAACCACATCGCTTCGCCCAGTTCTGCACTCGACGAGGCTGACAGATCGAAAACCTGATAGTCCTTAAATTTTCCTATCAGCGGCTTATGTATCAGATCGCTGCTTTGCGAAGCGATCATGACGCCGATTTTTTTCCCGTCATCGGCTATTTTCCCTTTCCCGTCAAGAAATAAAACAAGGGGGACGCTTTTATCCCGCGTGATTAAGCCGCGATCATATACGGCAAAAGCCCCGTCCTGAAGGGCAAGCTCATTTGCCCACCCGCTGGTCATCTCCGCCGTATGGTTTGTTGCGCGCATGACCGGCTCCCAGTCATACATGAGTGTTATAACGACAATACTGCTACACGCGGCGAGACCGATCAGTCGATGCCTATTCCACATATTCCAGAGAACCCACGCTGAAAGCAGGAGGATGAACGGGTGCATAAACGTAAGATAACTGGGGTATAACGGCGTCCGGATATAACGGACCAATATTGTCATAAAAACGGTGCTCCCTCCAATGAATATCCACTCCCGTGATAATGTTTTTCGCACTGCCCTTGCCGCGCCGAGTGCACCGACGGCAACTATGAAAAGATACCCCGCTATGACTGAACCGCCGATAGTATAAGCCCATGCGCGGGGAAAGAACTCTCCGGCATACGTCAGCCATCGCCTCCCCAGTACTTCATACGGTATTTTGTACCGTTCGTCTGTCAAATAACGGATAAAGCCGCGGCTGTTGACGAAATCATTCCGTACATCGAAAATAATAAGAGGCAGTAACGGCAAAGAAAAACCTGCCATAACGGCAAGTACGTGCCGGACCGGAGGAATACCGCCCAATAAAAGCGCCACCGGGAGAAGAACCGCGAGCGCGGCGCCCTGCAGGTGCACCGTTGCGGCGAATGAGATGAAGAAGCCGAGCCAGAACAGAGATATCGCCGTACGTTTCCGTATATAGGCAATCGCCGACCAGAGCGCTCCCAGTGCAATAATAGCTTCGGGCGTCTGATTGGTCATGTTCGTCGACTGGGCCAGTTGTGCAGTTGAAACCGCGCTCAACAATCCGGCCAGTAACCCGCCCTTCCGGTCCATAAGCCGGGTACCGACTCGTATCATCAGATAGACAAACAATAGAGATAGACCCGTAATAAAAAGCCAAGGGGTAATAACCTTAAAAGGATACAACGAGGTACCGAGCATAATAATCCAGTACCACTCGCCTCCTGTCTGAAACGGGCCGGCGGATGAAAACGGCCCGACTAGGGGAATCAAATGCTGTTGTAACGCATGACGGACGATAATCGCATCATGGGCCTGGTCATAAGCCAATCCCCACCGGTTGGAGTAGTTATAAAATCGTAAGAAGATTGCGATAACGAGAACTACGATCACGCCTACGGTATGCCAATGTTTTCGGAGTATAGTATGTTCTAAAATCTTAAATCTGAAATCTGAAATCATAAATCTCTTTGATCCTGTTTTAAAAGTCCGTCACCCTGTCCCGCCGTGGCGGGATCAGGGTCTTGAGTACAGCAGTACCCATCATAGGTCTCACTCTAGATGCTGAATCAAGCTACAGTACTTAAGCGATAGCGAACGTATTCAGCATGACGAATTATTATTCATTATGAATACTTTTAAAACAGCCTCTTTGATCTTTTGTTATTTTGCTTGCCCTCCGAAGCTTTAGCGAAGGAGGGTTCTTTTAGTCTCTTGCTTATTTCTCTGTTGATCAGGTGATAAATCGGTATTTTACTAACGTCCATAGTGCTTTAGCTCCGTCACGAAGAGTATGCAGTTTTTTGCCGTCTTCATATCCGCGGGGGTTGGTCGATATCGGCACTTCCTTGATCCGGTATCCTTTTTTTAACAGTTTAGCCGTAATTTCCGGCTCCAGCTCAAAACCTGTAGCTTCCAATTTCACGCCGTCAAATGCCTTCCGCGGAAAAAGTTTGTAGCAGGTCTCCATATCAGTGAGCCATTGCCCGTATAACAATGTTGTAATGAAACTTAAGAGCCGGTTGCCCACATAATGGGAAAAAAACAGGAGCGTTCTCTCGTCTCTTTTAAAATTCGGCAGGCGTTTCAGCCGTGTTCCGTATACTACTTCGGCCACGCCTTCCACAACAGGAGATACGAGCAAGGGAATATATTTAGGGTCGTATTCGAGATCGGCATCCTGTATCAGCACGTAATCGCCTGTTGCGTATGTCAGTCCGGTTCGGACGGCGGCGCCTTTTCCCTGATTATGCTCATGGCTTACTCTGCTGCTTTGCATACTTCCGCTGATGAGTTTATCAACGATTGCCTTCGAACGGTCGGTAGATGCATCGTCGACTAAGATAATTTCTGTTTGGATAAAAGGGGTATGGAGATTGATCAGCCTTTTTACAATGGTCGCGATCGTCTTTTCCTCGTTATAAAAAGGCACGATAATGGACAGGGTAAAAGCTCTCATAGTTTCAATGGACCGTTACGGCAACGTATGCCGCCTCTCTCACCGGATATTGGACAATACGTTGTCCGAGCGCCGAAACCACCGGCCGCTCGGGATAATAAAAAGTCCGGACTACCGCTCCGGTTGCCGGAATCCGTTCCGGCGTCGTAATTATCAGCGTGTCCTGGCCAAAAGATTCCAGTTCCGCGATATCGACATATTCGTACCGGTCAAACGACCGCACCATCGTAAAGCCTTCTGAATCCGCAGGAAACCGCTCTGCCTCTTCATGAAACCGTCCGGGCGGATACGCAAGATAAAACAATAACGACGAATAAATATAGCCTGCCTTCGTATCAAAAACAACCCGCGGATATTCTTCTCCCCGTTCCCGGATAAATTCGGCAACCGCGTCATCTTCACTGCGCCACATCGGCGCGTAGGCGACGGGAAACCGGACGTAATAAGACGTAAAATAGTAGACCGCTGAGTAGAGAATAAAGCCTCCTGCGGCTGCAGAAACCATCAACCCGATTTTTTTCTGGTACATGCGCCTCATTTGTCCCATAAGACTCATAATTCCCAGAGCCGAAACCACCGTCATCGGCAGAAGAAGGAAAAAACTCCTCGTCGCGTGGGGTGATTCGCGCGTCAGCGCTGAAACTAATATAACCGCCACCGCCCACAGCGCGAGAAATACTCCTTGACGATACTGTTTACGGATCAACGCCCCAACACCGATTACCATCAACGGCAGCTCAAACAGATAAAACTGCCCGGAATTCCCGATACCGTGGTTGCCGTGGGATGAACCGGTAAGGAAGAAAAAATTTACCGAAAAGTACGATGCGATATGCCGTAAATATTCCCAAGCCGTCAGAACAAATTGATTAAAAAAAAGTTTGGTGTATACCGCCGGCAGATGGATAAAATAGCTGCGAAGCTCGAGAAGCGGTGCCTGTACGGCGGCGCTGGAAAATAGTAATGTGCCTGCTGCCGACGAACTTCCACCCTGCATGAACAATGTGCCGATGAAAGGTATGAGAGATAAGCCCGCAACAGCGAGGGTTATAATCACTTCCGTTCTTCCGGTTTTTCTCATTTGTTTTGCACCGGCTTTCTCACGCATGAACCACCAGACGGAAGATGCATATAGAACAGGAGCAAGAAGCCGGGTCAAATTATACGAATACATCGCTACAATAAAACATATCGTCCCGGCAAGAAGTGCGCTTCGCTGTTCTTTTCTAAACCATCGCATCAGCAGATATTCTCCGACAACGAAAAAAAACAGCGCCGCACTTACTTCGAATGTTGCGCGGCTGTAATGCAGATGCCAGGGATTGACCGCCAGAAGCAGCATGACAATCCATGCTATGTGTTGTTTATTCAACGAAGTTTCTGCCTTATCGGACGGATTCTGCCGTGCGAATAATTCTTTTACTAAAAAATATACTGCTCCGACCGTCGCCGTTCCGAAAATCGCCGAAGGGAGGCGCACCGCAAATGCCGTCAACCCGAAAAGCGCAACAGAAGGAACCGTTACGTATATATAGACGGGAAGTTTCCAGTCTCCGAAAGACTGAAAATAGAGAGGAAACGTTTTTCCGTACTCGTCTTTGCCTGTTTGCAAAATTGAATAGGCGTTGTAGCCTATTGCCGTTTCGTCCTGATACAGCCCGTTCGGAATATCCCCCAGCCGGTACATTCGTAAGAATCCGGCAAGCACCAATATTGCTATGAAATAAAACTTATTCATGTACTACGAATCCCCATTATTGCAGATTGCAGATTTCAGATTGAAGAGTGATGAAGCGTAAATCATCCCGCGGAGCGGGATCTGGCTTCGCCAGATAAATCTAAAATCATAAATCTTTTTGATCATTGTTCATTGTTCTTTTGTTCCTTTGAATTTTCCATGAATATCATCATTCCCCATAATAACACGATACTTACCATCGAAATCGCCGCACCCGCCTGAAGAGACCGGGGCTGATACCGGAATAAAACGGTATGATTTCCCGCGGGAACAGCGACCGCGCGGAATGCATAGTGGGCGCGCAGTACCGCCGTTTCTGTACCATCGACGTAGGCGCGCCATCCGGGATAGTACGTATCGGACAAAAATAATAATCCCGCACACGGAGACGATGTGTCAACAGCGACACGATTTTCAGCGTAAGAGGTGATCACTGCTTCATGGCCAGTCTCACCACATTGGGCGATTTCTCCTGCGGGATTTTCCATGAGCAGCAGGGTTTCATGCGGGTCAAACGACGGGTCGTAAAACCGTTCGTCGAATTCCCGGGGGTTATCCAGTACTTCGTATGAATATGCAAGAAATGCACGGGGGAGTGCATATTCGTTGGCAAAGATATGCCATCCTTCCCCATTCCGGATAGAAGAAAACCTTCCGTCAGGAAACGTTTCTTCTGTGGCCGCATTTTCCGGGCGATCAAGAATGTACGATACGCCAAGCAGGTCAAGAAGTTTTAGCCGGTACATGTTATCCGTCATGTCGGTTTGTCCCCAACCGGCGGGAATGACGGCGTCCGAGCGCGTTTCACGGGTAAGTTCATCGGGCAATGTTCCCTGTTTTCCCGACAATAGAAGTTCTCCGTACCAGCGCGGGTACAGCGGGTCATACCCGTCCGGAGAATAGAGGCGGAATTGTGTTGAAAAATTTGGCTCAATTGCCGCGGAGCCGTACCCCCAAAACCGCTGATGGCCATTTGCCTGTCTGTGCAATTCCTGCACGATCGTTGTCTGCGGATATACGAGTTCTGCAGGAACAAACGGATTGAACTTGTGGAAAAAATACCATAGGTCTGCGATAGCTATAAGGATAAGAAGCGCGAATGTCATTTTTTTCAAAGACAGAGGAAATTTCCTCTTTTTATCGAACCGGAATAATTTTTGCAATACGGTCGGAGAAAGAAGCAACGCGCCGGTTAATCCGAAGAGGCCGGTCGAATAGAGGGCGTTTTTCTCGCTGACCTCCGGGGAGCTGGTCAGAATCCAAAGCCATGCGGCGACAAAAACGGCAAAGCTCCCGCCCGTTGCGATAACGACGGAACGGTTCGTATATCGCATCCATTCTTCAACACCAAATCCGGCCAGCACCGCAAGACAGAAACCGGTAAACACGATCATGTTCCCCGGTGACGTGCTTTTGAGAAAGGGCATTTGATAGATAAGTTCTGAAACAGGCGTGCGGATGATGAAAAGCATCAGAATAACAAACAGCACGATGAATGTCCGGATAGTTGTATTGTGCCGGCCGCGGATCATAGCGATAACGGCAAAAAGGAGCGGAACTATGCCGACGTACAGTGCATTTCCGGGATATGAATCCGGCAAGAGATAGGAGCGCGTCGCCGGATTTCCGAACAGGTCAGGAATGAAATACAACACGAGTTGGAGCGGCTGGATGAGCAGTTGTTCCCGAAGATATGCTGTTTCATGGCCGACTCGGGCCGAATATCGAATAAGCTCCATCGTCGGCATGAGTTGAACCATGGCAATACCGATACTTACGGCGAGTAAGAAACCGAATAAAATCAGTCCGCGTTTTTTTGCGGCAACTGTTGTCTGGCTACGTAAGGCACGTATAAAAACGTACAGCGTGATAAACCCGATTACGCCGGCATACAATTGCAGATGCCCTGCCAGTCCGCTCATAGCCAGTGAACTGACCAGGACCAGAGACCACCACCGGGTAAACCGCTCCCGCAATTGCTCGGTGGCGAGAAGCGCGAGCGGCAA
>DATEBW010000066.1:0-4926 GCA_035287165.1 Patescibacteria group bacterium
ACTGGATAGCATTATTATTTTCCGTACTCGTCGATCCGAAAAAAGTACGAATCGGCGATCCGGAGAAGATGGATGAAATCGGCTGGTTTCCGCTTGATAAGCTTCCGTCACCACTGCACTCAATGTTTCTGAAGCATTTTAAGATGGTTAGAAATGCTGGAGTGCTACGAGTTTAGATACCGTATAGCTACAACCTGCGTTATTCTATTTGAGAAATTATTAACAACATAGTATCATGACTTACGCAGTTCTCCGTCATTCTGAACTTGTCCTTCGGTAAACTCAGGCCTTCGGCTCTGAGACTCAGGTTCGAAGAGATGGTGAGCTTGCCGAATCCATTTCAGAATCTTTCGACTATTTGATGGGGATGCTGAAATAAATTCAGCATGACGAGCTAAATCAAGGTAAGATGCGTAAGTCCTGATAGTATATTAAATTTAATGGTTAAAAAGGTTACCGGATTCGCTTTTTTAATCATTTTGACTTTATTGCTGCTTCCAAAGCCGGCATTCGCGAATATGGTGTTTACTCCATTGCAGGCGGTGGGAGTGACTGGAGTGTTTGTTATCCGAACAGTTCTTTTGGGAGTAGTATTGAGTTTCGTGAACTCTATTATTGAGTTTTTCGTCATTGCCTCTTTTTTGAGGAAGAAAGTAAGAAGTTTTGTACGATTGCTGAAATCGATTTTTATAATTAACCTTATTACTGCACCTCCCACTTTACTTCTTGCGTTCTTTATATCCGGATTAGCACGCGTTCAGGCGAAGTCTTTTGAAGAGTATTCAAGTATACATTATGAGATATATCTTGCAGAGTTTCTTCCTTTTATAGGAGAATATTTTTTGATTAAATGGCAACTTAATAAACTTTTTAAGAACGGCTTCTTAAATGGTCAAATCTCTAATACGGCAATTTGGATCCTAACCATAAGTGCAAATTTAGTATCGACAATTGCAGGAATAATAATTCAGTTAGAGAATTATTATAAATTTTTTTAGTAATAATAACCAAATTACATCCTATCAATAATCGCCGAACGGAGTTTAAAAGTTCCTATCGTATTCAAAAGCAGGAATACGCTTCCGATCGTTTGAACGCCCGCCAGAAGAATGTGGTAGTTTTGACCGATATACATTTGAGGGAAACGGAAAATCAGAAACGCCGCGAATACGTTATACAGCAAAGCGGCGGGAAGAAACAACCTCATTTCTTTGACTTGCTGGGTATACATATGGTCATATAACTTTTTTTTCGCTTTACTTCGAAAAAATTTATTCTTGTGGCGGCGGATCATGAATAAATCGTATGCATACAACAAACCGGCAATAAGCAGAAACGCAGATCCGAACAGATACCACTTGAGCGGATGAGTGATCTGGTTAAACACCATTACCTCGACAAAACTCGCCAGGAAATAAAGAAACGTGTGTACGAGGTCGATAGGCCAGTCGATAAAACTTAAGGCATGCATAATCGCCTGTGACCAAAAGACAAGAATCAGAATAAACGCAGAAACGATGTAGAACCAGTATTCCGTTCTGAACATGCTGATTGGCTCGAGTGCGCTTACCGCGAGCATCTGCAACGCCAATCCCTGCACGACGCTGATCAACAGAAATTCAATTTCCGAGGCTTGCTGATCAAGTTCTTTTTTCATGAAACGAACAGTCTTTATCGTTACTGCGGTATACACTTACGTATAATTAATTGGAAGATAGTTTCTCCGAGAGAGATCTCAACAAAAGGCTAAGGGTATATGGATCATACAACTCTTCTCTAGGAGAGAGTTCATAATAACGCTGTATCCACGGCTTTGCCGCTTCTAAATTGCCCCTTTTCATATAGCTCTCTATAATTTTCTCTATCTCTGATCTCTGTCTAAGTATTTCTTCCGGCATGTATCTGATACCTTCCTCTCCATACGCGATTATACGACGTTGAAGAACTGAACAATATAATTCTACGTCGCGGGATGACAGGAATGAATCCTCTCCTGGAATGTAAGCACGTTTTAATAACTTTCCAATGCGAAAATTATCCCATTCCTGACCCATTTTTTTCTCAGGATTTTCCTCTACGTATGTTTGAATTAATAAAGCATTGAATTGTTCTGAAGTAAGACCTAAATCGGTACATAATTGAGAGTAATTCTCTCCGTCAAGTCGTTGAAAAATTTCGGCCATTCCTTCGAGATCAGCCGCAAACGCGTGGGGATGGAGCAATGCAAAATAATCTTCACTCGTGACTTCGTCTGCTTGTTTTTTGTCCTGCTTGCTGATTCCTTCCTCCCGATATCTCTTATTGCGTGCGAGGCGCTCCTCCCGAAGTGGCATTCTCATGATCGATTCGCGCGCAGACTGAAGAAGTGTCTTTGCATCCTCAGCTCTGTCAGTTGAGACGAGGTGCTCGACCATAGTATCTATACAGGATAATTTTTCCTTGTCATTTAGCTGGTAAAATATCTCAATAGCCCGCTCTGGAGTCTCCACTGCGATCCTGTCTAAATGCGTTCTAAGAAAGCGACCCCGCAGATCTTCCGGCACATCCCTAAGGTCGACAGCAGCGTCGAGCAATTCATTATCTTTGACCCATTGTTGCATCGAAACTATTTCTTCAATCTCATGTTCTCGATACGCACCGTAGATCTGATTACGAACATCCTCCGGATATGGCTCGAGCCATACCATTCTTGCTTCTTCAGCCTGATCGTCCGTGAGCAGTTCCATACGTACAAATCTGCTAAAAGTGTTTTTTAATGCTCTCGGCGTCGGCGGTGTGTCAAACCGTGGATCGTATTCTCCTTTCTCATCAGATATAAAAGATCGGAGCATATCAGCAGCGTTTATTTGAACTCCTTGTTCTTTTGCGTGAGCAAGTGCAAGCTCAAACAAGTCAAGCGTTGCTTGCGTAAAGAGTTCTCCTTGTGCATATTGCCGGATATTAAATACGCCACCCATATCGCCGTGGACACTATAATGTGAAAAGATATGGCCCGCAGTGCTTTTAATGATCGGAATGCGTAATTCTCTCAAGAGCCGTAACTGGTCATCTGGAGAAAAGGCGACCGATTGCATTTCAGTTGGTTGGAGCAATATGCCTCTTTGCTGAATGAGTTCTTGAGTCTGATTGGTGTAGATTGTTTCTTGTCTCGGCATATGCAGGCAAATATTGTTAAATTATATTATAACAAGGTATGACAATGTTTAACGATTCGCAAATTCAAACCGCGCCTTGAAATGGCGCAGCGGTAGATCCCGTCCATAGACAACGTTTACCGCAGGAATCATGTCCTTGTTTTGATAAAGCTGGCCAGCTGATTCGGCAACATTAGTTAAATCCTGCTGTTCGTAACGCAGGCGCGGAACGGCAAACCTGACAAAGTTTACCTCGGGAAACGTTTCTTTTATTGTTTCCGGGTCATATTTGCCAAAAGCAAAATTCCCCAATTCACAGGCGCGATGACCGTACGCGGCTAGTAATAACGCGGTGAAACTGATTCCACCGTAGTCTTCCGGTTTCCGTTTTGTTCCCGAAAAAATACATTCATGTCGAGATATACGGCGTGTCCGCCAAAGGGAACGAGAACGGGCAACTGATGCCGGCCACCGGAACCGCCCGAACAAAACAGCTGTGAAGAGTTTCTTACTCAACGATGAGCTTTCCGGTCATTCCCATTGCGCGGTGATTCCCGACACTGCAGTAGAATTCAAATGTTCCTACTTTTTCCGGCGTAAATGTTACTTCTGTTGTATTGTTTGCCGAGATCTGCTCCGTTTTTACATTAAGATCGTCAATAGTAAAGTCATGCATCCCTTCAACGCTCTTAAAAACGATTCGAACCGGTTCTCCTTCAGTGACGCGTATCTCATTCGGTTTAAAGTAGAACATACCGCCCTCTACTTCAACCGTTATTAACCCATCATCGTCTTCATCATTCTCATCGATATCGTCTACTTCATCGATATCGTCATCGTCCATCATTGCGTCTTCGCTCTCGCTTGCCGTCGGCTGATTCATAGTATTTTCCGCCGGGGGGACGATATTTCTGCCAGAGACAAGCAACCAACCACCGCCAAGGATAAGGAGCGCAATAATGCCCCAAAGTACCATATTATTTTTCATATTCGTTTTCACCTCCTTTCCGTCGGCTATAAGCCGTAAATCAGAATATATACGGACGTAATTGGCATTATACCGGAAACTCATCCTCAAAAAAAGAACCCCTTTCACGAGTGAAAGGGGTTCTGATTTGCGTAAAAGGTCAGGAGTGTCTTGGACCTCCGCGTCGACGGTCGCCGCCAAAGCGGCTGCCGCCTCCACCTGCACCTCCGCGATCAAACGATGGTCGTTCTTCACGTGGTCGTGCTTCGTTTACGACGATCTTTCTGCCATCTACGTCTTTGCCGTTGAGTAGCTCAATCGCTTTCTTAGCATCTTCGTCATTTGCCATATCGGCAAAGGCGAATCCTTTGCTGCGTCCGGTCATACGATCAGTTACGATCGTGACCGATTCAACTGCACCAGCTTCGGAAAGCAATTGTTGGAGCTCCTCATCCGTCATGCGGTAAGGAATACCGCCGATAAAGAGTCGTTTTGCCATGTACTATTTCACCACCCTTCTTTTGATACTTGCTTAATGATCTGCCTGTTCGGATAGGTGGCGAATTAACAAACGCTCCGTATCTGCTGAACGAGGAGAACTTAGCACCTCTGAAGGCATATATCTCCAGATTAGGTGAAGTATACCACTCTGCTTTGATTTTGCAATAACTATTGTATACCTACCGTAGCTTTTAGTTTCGAGTAAGATATACGATGTTTTAATATGTCATCTTGATTTTAAGGCCACGTCGCAAAAATAACATGAGCAGTATTTTGCTCTGCGGCCTTAGGGCGTGTAGCAAAATCATGGAGTCTATTTTGCGA
>DATEBW010000067.1:0-6709 GCA_035287165.1 Patescibacteria group bacterium
TGGAATTACTGGTCGAGCAGCGCGCGATGAAGACATTTATGTTAGATCCTGAAAAGTGGCATGTGAACGTCCAGCCGTATTCCGGATCTCCTGCAAACGCAGCCGTCTTTATGGCCTTACTTGAACCCGGCGACAAAATAATGGCTATGTATCTGACTGACGGCGGACATATTTCACACGGATGGTCATTTAAAGAAAGACCCCTTTCATTTGCGTCGAAATTTTTTATGATTGATTTTTATCATGTCGATAAAAAAACGCAGGTATTTGATTACGGCGAAATTGAAAAACAAGCCAAAAAAATAAAGCCAAAAATACTCGTGGCCGGAGGAACGGCATACCCGAGAGAAATAGACCATAAGAGAATGGGAAAAATCGCTCACGCCGCCGGAGCATATTATTTAGCTGACGTCGCCCATGAAGCGGGGCTTATAGCCGCGGGAGTGAATTCATCGCCGTTTGAATATGCAGATGTGGTTATGATGACGACGCATAAGACGCTTCGCGGCCCGCGCGGCGCGATGATTTTTGCACGGAAAGAGCTGATGGAAAAGATTGACAAGGCGGTTTTCCCCGGATTGCAGGGCGGCCCGCATATGCACACGATCGCCGGAATCGGTGTCGCCCTCGCAGAAGCGATGAAGCCGGCATTTAAAACCTATGCAAAGCAAGTAGTCAAAAATGCGCAGACACTTGCCGACGCGTTGAAAAAGCGCGGATATGAACTTGTTTCCGGCGGAACTGATAAACATCTGATTCTCGTAGATTTACGGAATAAAGGTCTTTCAGGCAGAGTTCCTGCTTTAGCACTTGAAAAGGCGAACATCATATGCAATTTCAACACGGTGCCCCATGACAGCGCGCCGCCTCTTTATCCTTCCGGCTTGAGAATGGGAACTCCTGCGGTCACCTCGCGCGGTATGAAAGAGAAAGAAATGAGGCAGATTGCCGTATGGGTTGACGAGGTTATCAAGTCTGTCGTTGCTTACCAGCTTCCCGATAATCCAAAATTGAGAAAAGCATTCATGCAGGAATTGCCCGTCGGACTATCCCAAAACAAAACGATCAGGAAGATTGCAAAAGAGGTACAAAGGATGACGGCGAAGTTTCCCGTGCCGTAACAGCCATGTCGCTCAAATAAAATCCCCCGATGTACATCGGGGGATTTTTTTATTACCACAACAGCAACCGTTACATCGAAATATTGGTATTTGCCGTGTTGGTTATCGTGACGGTCGAATTGGCATTGCCGGAATTAACGGTCACCGGACCGCCGGTATTTTCTTCTGCTTCGTTTTTGCCGCTGTTGGTCTTGACCACAACGTCATTATGTACGATAGCTTTGTTGTTCTGTTCCTGCTCATTGATGCAATGTGAGCTCAAACTTACCCAATTATGTGAGTTGGCGCCGTTGCGAGCGATCGTGACCTCTGGATCAGCTTGCTGACAAACACAATCACACTCATCCGGACCGATGGTTATCCCTTCATTTGCCGTATTATTTATCGTGATGTTCGACGTGGCATTCCCGGGATCAATGATTACCCCGCCCCCGTTTCCGTCGGTATTTTCTTCCGCTTCATTCTCACCACTGTTTGTTTTTACCATTACGTTGTTTCCGACATGGGCGAAATTATTCTGCTCTTTCTCAGTTTTTACCCATTTTTTCATCCAAACTTTATTCCACGATCCTGCGCCGTTACGGCGGATCGTAACTGCCGCATCGGCAGGGGTGGCAACGACGGCGAAAACAAATGCAAAAAATGTTATCACCAGTAGTTTTTTCATAAATCGTTTCACCTCCTTTCGGTCAGGATTTTCAAACCATAGCTATGGATTTTGTGGAGCAAACGGCCTTACCCGCAATCCGTCAGGAATATCCGACGTTCCCGACTAGCGGGAAGCGTGGCAGGCGGGGCAGGTGCTGATCGTAGACCAGATCGCTCCACGCTACAAACTTTGGGCAGGAATATTTTTATAGCAATAATTAATTGCGTCTGTCTAGTGAGTAAAATGTGAACGAAAAGAGAAGATTGTGTGCTAACGATTCGGTATAAAGTGTCAGATTTTACTAATGACGAATACGTACGAATATACTAATTCGAAAGAACGAAAGAACGAAAGAACGAAAGAACGAAAGAACAACGAGCAATGAGCAAAATATTTCTTTCTATTCTATTCTATTCCTTGTTAATTTGTTCATTGTTCTTTGAGTTATTCGTATATTAGTACCTATTCGTAATTAGTAGCATCCATTTGCTCTTTTGGGATTTTATGATAAACTACACTCATTACTCACACCTGTATATTATTCTCTTGATTTCATATACCACTCAGCCCGCCAGCTGGCGGACTTCGGGTATACCGTGTTTATTCGGAAACTAAAGGAAAAGGAGTATACATGAAATTTAAAACAGGTGGCGGATAAAGAGAAATGAGAGAAATTACCTTAAAAGAACTACTGGAAGCAGGCTGTCACTTCGGCCACAAAGTCACCAAGTGGAACCCCAAAGCAAAGGAGTATATCTACCGTGCGGTCGGCGATACCCACATCATTGATTTAGCCCAGACAAAGCTGGCGATGGAAAAGGCTGCAGATTTTATCATCAAGACCGTCGAATCCGGCGGAGAGGTAGTATTCATCGGTACCAAACGCCAGGCCGTTTTACTGGTAAAGCAGGAATCAGAACGCGTCGGTGCGCCATATATGAATAAGCGCTGGATCGGCGGATTTATAACCAACTGGGGAGAAGTAAAGAAGAATATCGGCCGGCTCAATGAACTTAACCAGCAGCTTGCCGACGAAAATGCGCTCACTGAATACACCAAGCGCGAACGGTTGCTTTTTGAACGTGACATGAATAAACTTAAGGGCGTGTATGGCGGTGTAGCCCATCTCGAATCGATGCCGAAGGCGATAGTCGTCATGGATGCGCGAAAAGACGCCATCGCGGTTCGTGAAGCGAAACAGCGGGATATCACGGTTATCGGTGTAGTCGATACCAATGCCGATCCTGATCCGGTTGACTATGTGATTCCTTCAAATGACGATGCCGTCGGCGCCATAAACTGTATACTCTCCTATCTCGCCGATGCCTATAGTGAAGGGAAGATACGGCGCCAAAAAAAGATAGAGTCGGATAAAAAAGCTGCGGAAAAAGTGGCAGCCGTCGAAGAAAAGAAGCGGTTAGCCGCTGAGAAAAAGGAGCAAAAGAGCAAAGTAACAAAAGAGCAAAAATAAGACCAGCAGAATATGAATATGAAAACAGAAAATAATGTTGGAATAAAAGTAAGATTAGATACACTTCCTTCCGGTCTTCCGGCATTAGATTATTATCTCGTATTAAATCCTCATCATACGAACGAACAAGAATTGGGACTATTACGCCAAGCAGGACATATCAACGAACAGGAATACCGCACGGCTCTTGCTGAAGAAGGACACATTTCAAATAAGTTTTCGGGATCTCAACAGGCTGAACTAGATATACCTCTAGAATGGTAATTTTATGAATATTAGTGATGTCAAACAATTAAGAGAAGAGACGCAGGCAGGCATTGCCGACTGTAAACGCGCGCTTGAAGAAGCAAAAGGCGATATAGCACAGGCAAAATCCCTTTTGAACGAGTGGGGAGTCGCCAAGGCCGCCAAAAAGGGGGACCGTGAAACTTCGGCGGGAGTCGTCGATTCATATATTCATGCCGGAGGATCCGTCGGCGCGCTCGTTTCCCTGGGATGCGAAACCGATTTTGTCGCAAGAACAGACGATTTTAAAAAGCTCGCCCATGAAATCGCCATGCAGGTCGCTGCCATGAATCCGAAAAGCGTTGATGATTTAATGAAACAAGCATATATTCGTGACGCAAAATTGACTGTAGAAGATTTGATTAAACAAACAATTGCAAAGGTCGGGGAGAATATTAAGGTAGTGGCGATGGTGAGGCAAAAGGTTTGACGTCCCTACGAATTACTAATCATTACGAATATACGAATAACGTAAGAACCGAAGAACGTATGAACGAAAGAACACATATATAAATTTTTTCCTCTGTTCTTTAGTTTTTCAGTTCTTTAGTTCTTACACATTCGTACATTCGTAGCTATTCGTATTTCGTAGGGCATTCCAACATGGATCTCCTTATTAAACAAACTTCCCAAAAAATGGACAAGGCCGTGCAGATTCTCGTGCAGGATCTGGCAACCATCCGTGCCGGCCGAGCGAACCCTTCACTTCTTGACCATATTAAAATTAAAGCATACGGCGGGACAACGGAGCTCACTGTAGCAGAATTGGCAAATATCGCCACGAGTGACGCGAAGACGATAACTTTGACTCCCTTTGACCAATCCGTTCTTGAGGAATTGGAACACGGATTGCGGCAGGCAAATCTCGGCGTAACCGTTGCGGTAGACGGCAGTATGATCCGGGTCGTTGTGCCGCCGATGACCGAAGAGCGGCGCGAGGAGTTTATCAAGCTTGCGAACATGAAGACCGAAGGAGTACGCGTCATGCTTCGCCAGATCCGCCACGAGGCGATCAATAAAATTCGTGATATGCTGCAGAATAAAGAAATTCCGGAAGACGAAAAATTCCGGCTCGAAAAAGAGGTGCAGAAGTCTACCGACGATGCAGTTTCGCAAGCAGAGTCGTTATTGAAGAAGAAAGTAGAGGAGTTGAAAAGGGTATAAGAAAAAAAATCCTAAATTCAAAATTCTAATTTCCAAATAATAATTAAATTCAAATATTCAAACAATCCATTTTGAGTTTATAGATTAAGATTTAGAATTTATTTGGAACTTCGAATTTAGATTTTAGGATTTGAGAAATACTATTCTCTTACCTCTTTATGTTACTCACCATCGGCATTTTTATTATTATCTTAATCGTACTGATCCTCGTCCATGAATTAGGACATTTTGTTGCGGCAAAATGGATGGGCATCCGCGTCGAAGAATTCGGCATCGGGTACCCGCCGCGCGCATGGGGGAAGAAAATCGGGGAAACGGTGTATTCTCTAAATTGGATCCCGGCCGGTGGATTCGTTCGCCTGTACGGGGAAGACGAACATCATCCGGAAGAGATTACCAGAGACAAAAGCAATGCGTTTTTCGCCAAAAAACCCTGGCAGCGGGCTATCGTGCTGACTGCCGGTGTCGCCATGAACGTGCTTCTGGGCTGGCTGCTGATTTCTTTCGTATTGACTCAAGGAGTTCTGGTGCCGGTGGAAGACTTACGGATTGAAGAGGTTTCGCCCGGTTCACCGGCAGAGGAAGCAGAACTTCAGCCGAACGACATCATACGGAAATTCACGGTCGCAGACGGGACAGAGTATGAAATTAAATCGACAACCGACCTTATCAATGCGACTCAAGAACACGTCGGTGAAACAATAACGCTTTCTGTCGAGCGAGGTAACGACGCTCTGACTATAAATATTGTTCCGCGCGAAGAATATCCTGAAGATCAGGGGCCGATGGGTGTCGTTGTCTCCAACATGGTCGAAAAGAGGTATTCGCTCTTCGAAGCGCCCATGGTAGGTTTGTCACACGTCAGCGATATGATTCGGCAATTGGTTACCGGTGTGGGGGACATGTTGTGGCGGCTCATTACTTTTCAGCGTCAGCAGGTCGATATCACCGGCCCGGTGGGTATCGGCCGGCTGGTGGGTCAAGCACGATCGTTCGGCGCTATCGCCGTGTTGGAGCTTATGGCGATTCTTTCGGTAAATCTGGCGGTTTTAAATATACTGCCGTTTCCGGCGCTCGACGGCGGCAGATTATTTTTTGTCGTTATCGAGGGTTTGACCGGACGAAGAGTAAAGGCGCAGTGGGAAAGTTATGTGCACCAGATCGGTATGGCGCTTTTACTGTTACTGTTGTTTTTGATTACGATAAACGATATCGTGCGGCTGGTGCAGGGATAAATATCCCAGTGTCATCCTGAATACATTCGCTATCGCTTAAGTACTATAGCTTGGTTCAGGATCTATAATTCATTAATAGAGAGATGCTGATCCGTCGGCTGACGGACAGCATGACGAACAAGTGGACACCATAACATTTGAAGAATTTCAAAAACTGGATATTCGCATCGGGACGATAAAAAACGTCACGATTCCGGAAGGAAGCGAAAAATTGTACCGGTTGGAAGTCGACTGCGGAGAATTGGGTACACGCATCGTCTTTGCCGGTATCAAGAATTTCTATTCGGCAGATGAGTTGGCGGGAAAACAAATCGTGGTTCTGACCAATCTTGCGCCGAAGAAGTTTTTCAATGAAGATTCCGGCGGTATGTTGCTCGCGGCAGATGAAGAGGGGACGCCGGTTATTCTCACGACGGAAAAACCGGTGAAGAACGGGGCGAAGGTGCGATAGGTCAAAAGAGCAAAAGAGCAAGGGAACAAGAGAACAAAAATCATTCAGCCATAAAGCCATAGAGTGCGTTCAGTTATGCAATTAATCGATATTATCCTCCTTGCCATTGTCGAAGGCGTAACCGAATTTCTCCCGATTTCTTCCACCGCGCATCTGGTTCTGGTCAGTAACGCGCTGAACATCAAACAAACCGAATTCGTCAAAACCTTCGAAATCGTCATCCAGCTCGGCGCGATGGCGCCGGTAGTCATTTTATATTGGAAAAAATTTCTGATCGACCGGATGGCGATGCGAAATATCGTTATAGCCTTTCTGCCGGCGGCGATCATCGGC
>DATEBW010000068.1:0-7832 GCA_035287165.1 Patescibacteria group bacterium
GGCATACGGTTAATGTGTACGACAATCTTTCAACCGGACATGCCGACAGCGTTGACCCTCGCGCAGTATTGGTAAAGGGAGATTTGTCAGATCAAAACAAACTTGCGGCTGAATTGAGAAACCACCATACTGACGCGGTTATGCACTTTGCCGGAGTTATTTCTATGGCAGAATCTATGGAGAATCCCGGCAAATACTTTCAGATCAATACGGGTAATTCTCGCAATTTGCTTGAAGCGATGCGGGAAGAGCATGTCGGATTTATTATTTTTTCCTCCACCGCTGGTGTGTATGGTGATCCTGAAAAACTGCCTATTCCTGAAGACCATCCTTACCGGCCGACGAATCCGTATGGTGAAAGCAAATTAATGGTGGAACAGATATTGGCCTGGTATGACCGCATTTTTGATATGAAATACCTTTCCCTGCGCTACTTTAATGCCGCGGGCGCGTCGCTCGACGGGAAACTCGGCGAACAACACCCTGATGAAACTCATCTCATCCCGCTGGCTATCAAATCAGCCCGGGACAATACTCCGTTGACCCTTTTCGGTGACGACTATCCGACGCCGGACGGCACGTGCGTGCGCGATTATATCCATGTAGAAGATCTCTGTCGCGCACACCTCCTCGCGCTTGATTCGTTAGCCAACAATAAGAAGAGCGCTATTTATAACGTCGGAACGGGCACCGGACATTCGAATAAGGAAGTGTTATCAGAAATCGAGCGCGTCAGCGGAAAAAAAATTAACGTACATACGGCAAAACGCCGTCCGGGAGACGCGAGCGAATTGGTCGCCGACGCATCAAAGATAAAGAACGAACTCGGCTGGAAGCCGGAATATTCAGACCTCGACACCATCGTAAAAACCGCATGGGATTTTCACCAATCTCATCAACCTTCGCATGCACTACGATGATACGTATCATCGTAGTGCCTTACTATGAAAATAGGCATTGATATCAGCCAGACTGTTTATGAAGGAACGGGAGTAGCGGAATATACGCTGCGGTTAGTTGAAAGTCTCCTTCGATACGATACGCGGAACGAATATGTGTTATTTTTTGCGCACCACAAAATAGAATTTCGAACTTCGAATTTCGAGCGTCGATTCAAACTTCAAACTTCAAACTTCAAACTTCAATCATTCCGTATCCCGCCGTTCATATTGGAATTCCTCTGGAATCGGCTGCACATTTTTCCCATAGAGTGGTTTATCGGCAACGTAGACGTATTTTTTACTAGTGATTGGCTTGAGCCGCCTGCTATTCATGCAAAAAAAGTGACGACTATACACGATTTGTCCATATTAAAAGTTCCAGGAACATTTGACCGCAAAATCATTAACGTGCATAAAAGGAAGCTGCAGTGGGTCAAAAAGGAATCTGCTGCAATCCTTTGCGACAGCGAGGCGACCAAGCGGGATGCAGTTGCATTATTGGATATCGAACCGGAACGGTTACGGGTCGTGTATCCGGGGATATAAAATCTGTCATGCTGAACTTGTTTCAGCATATAGTAACTATGGCATACGTTTACATTCTGGGTAATAATAAATTTTCTTTATATATAGGAGTAACTCATAATCTTATAAAAAGAGTTTTTCAACATAAGAATAAGCAGGCAGAAGGATTTACAAAGAAGTATAACATCGATAGATTGCTTTATGATGAGTTTAGTGATGATATTACTACTGCAATCGAACGCGAAAAACAACTGAAGCGGTGGCATAGAGAATGGAAGTTAAATCTCATTAAGTCTAAAAATTCCGAACTTAAAGATTTATACCCCGACCTCTATAGATCCTGAAACAAGTTCAGGATGACTAATATTATGCTTATAGCAATTGACGGTTTTGAGGCAAGCGCTGATTCGCGCGTCGGCGTGGGGCGTTGGGAAGTTGAGCTTTTGAAACATCTTGCGGGCATAGACCATAAGAATTCCTATCGTATTTATACCCCGCGTCCGCCGCAACGTGACCTTCCGCCGGAAACAAAGCACTGGCGTTACCGCGTCTGTTCATTCAGCCGGTTATGGAGTCAGGTTGCCCTGCCGTATTACCTCTTGAAAGACCGCCCCCGGCCGGACGTATTCTTTGCTCCGGTTCATTATGCGCCCCGTTTTTGCCCCGTTCCCACGGTAGTCGGCATTATGGATTTGTCATTCATCCATTTTCCCGATTTATTCCGACGGAGCGACTGGTATAAATTACAAAACTGGACTTCCTATTCGATCCGGAAGGCGCGCGCGGTTATCGCTATCAGCAAAGCTACGAAGCGTGATATACTGAAAACGTATCAGGTTACCCCTGATGCGGTTACGGTTATTTATCCAGGTGTAGAGACAGGTTTCAAACCTGTCTCTACAGGAAACATGAATCGTATTCATACGAAGTACGGCATTCGCGGTGACTACATACTCTACGTCGGAACGTTGCAGCCACGTAAGAACCTGGTGCGGTTAATTGACGCGTTTAAGCAAATAATACACAGTCAGAAGTCAGCGACAAATTTACAACTCGTCATCGTGGGCAAAAAAGGCTGGCTTTACGATGAAATATTTCGGAAGGTGAAGAAAGAAGGGCTTGAGAGTAATATTATTTTCACCGGATTTGTTCCGGATGAGGATCTGCCATCATTTTATGCTGGCGCAAAATGTTTTTGTCTGGTAAGCTTATATGAAGGATTCGGGTTTCCGGTGCTAGAGGCGATGCATGCGGGAACTCCGGTTGTCGCGTCAAACGTTTCGAGCTTGCCTGAACTGGTGGGTGACGCGGGTGTATTAGTTGACCCTGGATCAGTTGAAGATATTACCCGCGGAATTCGTGAGGTTTTAACTATGCCTGCAAGCCAACGGGAACAATTGATTGAAAAAGGAAAAAAACAAGCGGGAAAATTTACCTGGGAAAAAGCGGCGCGGGAAACGTTGTCCGTGTTAGAAAAAGTTGCCAAAGATTCTACTAATTACGAATAAATACGAATATACTAATAACCTAACAACCGATGAACCGAACAACCGAATAATAAGTAGATAAGTGACCAGTGTTCGTCTACCTATTATTTTCTGTTATTTGGTTGATAGGTTGTTATGTTGATCGGTTTGATTCGTATATTCGTAGAAATTAGTAATTCGTAGACCGTATGTTTACCGACAAACAAGGACGCCAACTGACGCCGGAAGAGTCCAAAGGAAAAATAATCAACCGGATCAGCAGTATTTTCCTCGACTTCGGGCTGATGGTGTTGCGCTGGGCAGGGTACGTGCCGATTCATTCGTTCCGGAGAATGTGCTACCGGTCTGCCGGCATACGCATTGGCCGGGGTTCGACGATCCACATGTGGGCGAATTTTTTTGACCCGTCGAATATCTATATCGGAGACGATACGATCATCGGGGACCGGGCGTTTCTCGATGGAAGGGGACCGCTGACCATCGGGAGCCATGTTGCCATAGCCTCCTCGGTCATGATTTACAATTCCCAGCATGACATCGATGACCCGGATTTTACTGCCATTTCACTTCCGGTGGTGATAGAAGACTATGCATTTATCGGTCCGCGCGCAATCATCCTTCCCGGAGTCAAGATCGGCAGGGGAGCGGTCGTTGCGGCCGGTGCAGTCGTTACGAAAGACATACCTCCTTTTTCAGTCGTCGGCGGCGTCCCCGCGCAAATCATACGGGAACGCATGGTGAAAAACCCGCAGTATAAATTAGGCCGTGCGAGACTCTTCCAGTGATGCGAGTTACGAATCGTACGAATTCTCCTATTCGGAGGACGAATGTACGAATAACTCGATGAAAGAATGTAGAGAAATGTGATGTGAGAAAGGTGAAATGAGAACACGATGTTTGAAGTGAGATACATTGAAATCTGAAGAAATCAAACAATCATCCTTCTCACTTCAGTATCGCATTTCCAGCTTCTCATTTCTCACGTCAAGAATTCGTATATTAGTAATCAGTATCATATGGAGCTGTCAATCATCATTGTCCACTACAATACGCCGGAACTGCTCCGCCGATGTATCTCTACGATCGTATCATCAGAACCCCGCTGTGCGTATGAAATTATCGTGGTGGATAATGGATCAAAGGCAGAATTCAGAATTAAAAATAAACAAGTCAAAATCCGCCATATCCAAAATAAAGAAAATGTAGGATTCGGAAAGGCAAATAATCAGGGAGCGAAAATAGCGCAGGGAAAATACCTGCTGTTTCTGAACACGGATATTGAAGTTATAGAAAACGCCGTTACCCGTTTGTATGAATTCATCAATGACCGTAAAGACGTCAGTATTGCCGGCGCTAAACTGCTCAACAGCGATTTGAGCAACCAGGCATCGTGCGGTATGTTTTATTCACTGCCCGTAATTTTTACCATGCTTTTTATGCAGGGCGACCGGCTTAGTATAACGCGCTATTCTCCGCCGGTTAGCAGGAGAGTCGACTGGGTTTCAGGAGCATGTTTTATCATCCGCCGCGCCGATTTTCATGCATTAAAAGGATTTGACGAAAAAATGTTTATGTATATGGAAGAAGTTGAACTGATGCTCCGCGCCCGCCAAAAGGGCATGACAGTCGTCTATTATCCGGGAGCCCGCTTTATCCATCTCGGCGCCGCGACAACAAAACAAACAGGAGATATAAGCCTGTCGCCGGTAGTGAACATATTTCACGGTCTGCTATACGTGTATCAAAAACACCGGCCCCTCCGGGAACAGAATCTCTTATGTGCCATGCTGCTCACGAAAGCCCGCCTCTCGCGTATAATAGCAGTACTCATCGGAAATCGTCGTATGGCGGAAGTATACGTACATGCAGAGAAAGCAGTCCTGAGCGGAACGAGTCGGACAATTTTCTAATTTCTCCCGCGGAGCGGGATCTGGCTCCGCCAGATAATTTCTAATAAAATGTCGAATGTAATAATTTGAAATGAGAAGTTGGAAGTTAGAAGCTCGATATTGAAGTTGGATTTTTTGATGCGTTGAATATACGGAAGTCAAATTACGAACTCAAACTTTCCGACATTAATCTCAAATTACTAATCTTGAGAAATGTAATGATAGTGAGAAATTTGCCATTAACTATTGAGAATTTGTTTAGGAATTAGATAGTAGGTATTAGAAATTATATTCATGCCATCTTTTTTTTCACGTTTCCTTTCGTGGTTGGAGCGAAAAGGATTGAAGGCAGGCGCATTATTCTTATTATTTTTCATTCCCGTCTATCCCAAGTTACCGTTATTCGACATCCGCCATACGTGGGTATATATCAGGCTTGAAGACGTTTTAGTGGCGCTGCTCGCGGTGGGATACCTGATCACCGTATTGAGGAAAAAGAGTGTGCTGCGGACACCGCTCACTCTTCCGATTTTGTTATATTGGCTTATCGGCGGTATATCTGCACTGCATGCCCTCATCGTTTTTGCGCCGTCACTGCCGGAATTGTTTCCCCACTTGATTATTCTGCATTACCTGCGCCGTATCGAATACATGCTGCTCTTTTTTATCGTCGTTTCTACGGTCAGGAGCTGGCGGGACGCGCGTGATTATCTGACCGTATTTTTCGCCATGGCAGGCGTCGTTTTATTGTACGGCTTCGGACAGAAGTTTATCGGGTTTCCGGCGTTTCTGACTATGAATGAAGAATTTGCCAAAGGGACGCCGCTCTATCTCGATACCGGCGCGCGTATTCCCTCGACATTCGGCGGGCACTACGATCTCGGCGCGTTTCTCGTCCTGGCGCTTTCGCTTGGCGGCAGCTTACTGTTCGTCATATCCGGCATCGTGCGTAAAAGCGTACTGTTTGTTATGAGCATTGTGGGTTTTGTCTTGCTGTTATTGACCGAGTCAAGAGTGTCATTTTTTTCGCTAGCCGTGTCGTTTATCGTCCTGCTGGTAATGCACCAGAAAAAATGGCTTCTGCTGCCGATAGGGATAGCAGGTGTTATCGGTATTATGGCAGCAGGAGGATTAAGTGAGCGCTTCGCCAAAACGTTCCGCATCGAGCAAGTGGTATACGATGTCCGTACCTATACTCCCCTCACGCGCGTTGAGGACTTCAAATACACCAAATCCGTGCAGGACGTTTTGAAAGTTACTAACCGGGAACAACAGGGTATCGAAGTTGTCCCGACGCCGACGCCGTACGAAGAACTTCCGCTGGGTTCGGGTTTTATCGATATGCCGGTGCTGTACGGAAATGATAAAAACGGCATTCCGTTGGATCCGAAGCTGATATATGAAGAAGAGAATGCGGGTATTACCGAGCTGGCGCGGAATTACATCGTTAAGCCTACGGTCATATACGACATTTCATTTACGACGCGCTCCCAGGGACAGTGGCCGAAGGCAGTGCGCGCATTCCAGCGGAATATTTTTCTCGGCAGCGGCTATTCTATAGTTGACGTCGCGGCAGACAATAATTATCTCCGTATATTGGCGGAAACGGGGCTTTTGGGATTTTTCAGCTATTTTTTAGTATTCGGCATTTATTTTCTCATCGTACATCAGGCAAGACGGAAAAAAACAACGCCGCTTGTCCGCGCGGTACTCATCGGATTGACCGCCGGCATAAGCGGACTACTGGTCAACGCCGTGTTGATCGACGTATTTGAAGCGTCAAAAGTAGCATTTGTCCTGTGGAGTCTGATCGGCGTCGGCGTCGGTTTGTACCTGCACGAGGTAAACCAGAAAGAATCACTTCTCACCGATGCGCATATGGTGCTGCGGTCACGGACCATTGCGGTTATATGTATCATGATTGTCTCGTTTTTAGTCCTGTATCCGCTGCATACCCATTTTTTCGTCGGCGATGATTTTACCTGGCTCCGTTGGGCGATGGAGGCAATGCCTTCAGATCTTATCAAAAATATTACGTCTTCTGACGGTTTTTTCTACCGGCCGTTTACGAAAGCTCTGGTGTACGGGTTATATCCGTTATTCGGCCTTCAGCCGGCGCCGTATCATACGCTTAGCATCTTTATTCACGGTCTCGTATCCTGTCTGGTGTACGGGATTGCCCACCATCTGTCCGGGAAACGGCGAGTCGGGCTTCTGGCAGGATTATTATTTCTGCTTCACCCGATCCACGCGGAAACCCTGTTCTGGATGTCGGGCTATTCAGGATTATTCGCCGCGCTGTTTTATCTGGCGAGCGTTTATACGTTTATCAGATGGCACGGAGCACTGCACCAAAAAAACAGGAAACATGCAGGATTGTTTCAGATGTCATTATATATAGGCAGTATTATCTTCTTCACGCTTGCTTTAAGTTCCTACGAGTTGTCTGTTACGTTGCCGCTGGTAGTGGGCGCATATATTCTTCTTTACGCGCGCGAAATGCCGTGGCGCAAAAAATTGCTTTCCGTAACGCCATTTGCCGTTCTTCTCGGGGCATACGTGTACGTCAGGAATGTTGTGGCAGAATCACATCTTTTGAGCGGAGATTATAGTTACGACGTTCTTCTGTTTCCTTTTAATGCGGCGGGAAATAGCATCGGGTATGCCGGAGAATTAGTCGCCGGTTTTGCCGTAATCCCCTGGTATGATTATTTCCGGGTATTGATGAGAGAACAGGTTGCACTGGCAGTTTTTTTCTCCATTGCCGGTCTCGTGCTTCTGGGGATTATTATCAGAATGCACCATCGGCAAATTCGCCGTCATCCGCTGATCATTTTTTCAACCGCGTGGTTTATCATCGCATTATTGCCCGTTATGGGATTGGGAAATATTGCTGAACGGTACCTCTATATTCCTTCGGTGGGGTATAGCATGGCATTGAGTTATATGCTGGTGCGCATCAGTGACCGGCCGAACTATTGGCTGCGAGG
>DATEBW010000069.1:0-3723 GCA_035287165.1 Patescibacteria group bacterium
GTTCGTTTTGAATAATGCGACCGCTCTTCATCAGTGTGCGGACGCCAACGGAGATTAGATTTTTTCAAATTGAGCATTGTTGTTGTCCAATGCCACATCTCCTGTTTCCAATAAGTGTACAATTCTTCCCAACTAGTTTTATTAGGATTAAAAAAGTATTCAAATTCGGATAAATTAAACTGCAGAGTGCGAAAAACAAACTTGCCGGGCGTTACTTCATTACGAAAAGCCGCGCCTGACTGCGCGAGGCCGAAGGGAAGCTTCGGTGATAATGAATCAAGGACGTTCTTGAAATTCACAAACATTCCCTGGGCGATCTCGCCGCGCAGGTATGCGTGGGATTTTTCTCCGGTGACGATGCCGACGCTCGTCTCGAAGAGCAGATTAAAATTACGCGCAGGAGTCCAATCGCGTGCGCCGCAGACCGGACAGGGAATATTTTCCTTATTGATTATTGCATCAAGTTCTTCAAGTGTTTTACCTTCGACTTTCACTTCCTTATTTTTTTGCTCGAAATATTCTTCAATCAGATGATCTGCGCGTTTGCGTTGCCGGCATTTTTTACAATCAACCGTCGCGTCGGTAAAACTCGCCGTATGGCCGGATGCTTCCCAGACTTTCGGATTCATGAGGATATTCGTATCCAGCCCGTAGATATCTTCTCGTTTGGTGACAAAATGTTCCCACCAAAGATTTTTTATATTGCGCAGAAGTTCGACACCCATTGGTCCGTAATCGTAAGTGTTTGCCATACCGCCGTAGATTTCAGAACCCGGATATATAAACCCGCGCCGTTTGGCAAGAGAAACAATTTTATTGAAAGCGTCTTCCATATGCGTAGTATAGCACGGAATTTGTCGGTTTATAGTAAAATATGCTCAATTATGAATGTACTACAAGAACAGGAAAAAATTGAAGGTTGTACATTATCGACATGCCGCGCATCAGGAACATGTTTCCTGTCTTTTATTTTGCCTGAACGTGCCAAGCGAGGAGGTACAGCTTTTCCCGAAGAGTGCCAATTAGATGCAGATGACCGTAGGGGAGGCGGTGAGTATTTTGATGTAGGAACATGGGAATTAACATGCGAAGACGTTCAGGAAAGAATAGAAAAGATTCATTGTCCGAACGGACAGGTAATACGACAGTCAATAAAACAGCTATCAGGGGATAAAATAAATAATGGAACAATTTACCGGTTCATTCGAGAGGCTTTATAGAAAATTTTGTACGAAGTGTTTCTAAAACTTTCTTCACCGGTAATCCGACGACGTTGTCATAATCCCCTTCTACTTTTTCAATGAATTTTTTTCCCTGCTCCTGGATTGCATATGCCCCCGCTTTGTCAAGCGGCTCGCCGGTAGCGACATACCAATCAATATTCTTATCCGATAATTTTTTAAACCACACATAAGACGTTTCAACATCCGCTGCATTCATGCCACGATTAAGATCGATGATCGCATATCCCGTTATCACGGCATGTTTTTTCCCGCTTAAGAGACGGAGCATTTCTTTTGCCCGTTCGGGAGTTCCGGGTTTCTCACACACTATGCCGTCGCATACGATCGTGGTGTCCGCACCAATGACAATCGCATCGCGATGGATTTTTGCAACGCTTAGTGCTTTTTGGTACGCGAGCTGTTTCACAAATTCATACGGATCTTCGTCGGTATGGGCCGGTTCTTCATACGGACTTTTTTCAACGATAAAGGGAACGCCTGCTATCTCGAGAAGCACTTTTCTGCGCGGTGAATTTGAAGCGAGAATGATTGACTTCATGGTTGTAGTTATCATATCATTGTGATATAACGAATCGTATGGAAAAGTGGTGGATCGGCATAACGGTGTTGGTCGTCGGAGTAATCATTGTATTTATCGTCACGAATAAACCGCCCGACGCTTCTATCCCGCCTGAAGTTACCGAACTGAATACGCAGACAGAAACGCAGACAGAACCTATGAATAATAACGGAGATCAACAAACAAAAGCATACGATGCGCCTCCGCCGATGCAGATAGATGAAACCGCGTCGTATTCTGCCGTGCTTCACACAGACGAGGGCGATATTACGATACAGCTCCATGCCGACAAAACGCCGGTGACCGTCAATAATTTTGTTTTTCTCGCGAAAGACGGATTTTATGATAATACGGTTTTTCATCGCGTCATAAAGGGATTCATGATACAGGGAGGCGATCCGAAAGGAAACGGTACGGGTGGCCCCGGCTATCAGTTTGATGATGAGGTATTCGACGGGGAATACACGCGCGGTAGCGTCGCGATGGCAAACGCCGGTCCGAATACAAACGGCAGCCAGTTTTTTATCATGCACGAAGATTATGCATTGCCGAAAAACTATATTATTTTCGGACAGGCGACTGGCGGATTGGATGTCGTAGATAAAATCGTCGAAGCGCCGGTACAACCCGGCGGCGAAGGTTCTTCTCCCGTAACCCCGGTAACAGTAAATTCAGTCGAAATTAATGAACAATAAAAAAGCGTAAGCGATCCGAATGATCCGAATTTATACCCCTTCGCTTTTAGTTTCAGAATAATCATGGTATACCAAAACGGAGCTTTTAAAATCGAGATGACATATTAAAACAACGTATATCTTACTCGAAACTAAAAGCTACGAGGCATACCATTTCTGATTTTAAAAGCAGAGTGGTATACATCCGAATGATCCGAATAAATTTTAAGTATAATCTCTTTTAGATTAGGATCATTCGGATGGCATTCATAGATTAGGATCGCTTTATGTCACAAGATAAATATTCTGCCCTGTGGGTTTCCCATTCCTCGATAAAAGATTTTCTCGAATGTCCGCGGGCGTATTTTCTCGGCAACGTCTATAAAAGCCCGAAGTCGCGGCGGAAAATACAAATAATCTCTCCACCGTTATCGTTAGGAAAAGTGGTGCACGACGTCATCGAGTCATTGTCCGTTCTGCCGGTAGAACGGCGTTTTGATGAATCGCTCGTGGTGCGTTTTGATGAATCGTGGAAGAATGTCTCCGGCATGCGCGGGGGATTTTCCAGTGAAGAGGTGGAACATCGATACAAACAGCGCGGAAAAGAAATGATTCAACGGGTCATGAACCATCCCGGACCCTTGAAAAACCGTGCGGTGAAAATCCGCCAGGATTTGCCGTGGTACTGGTTGTCAGAACAAGACGGCATTATCCTCTGCGGGCGCATTGACTGGCTCGAATATCTTCCGGAAAGCGAGAGCGTGCATATTATTGATTTTAAGACAGGAAGAGAAAAGGAAAATGACGGCTCGCTTCAGCTGCCGATTTACCAATTACTGGCGATGAACTGCCAATCCCGTCCGGTTACCAAAGCGAGTTATTGGTATCTCGGAAGCAATGACTATCCGCAACAGGTCACGCTTCCCGATGCTGAAACATCGCGCGGTGAATTGCTTTCGATAGCGGGAAGAATTAAACTTGCCCGCCAGCTGGAGAAGTTTGCCTGTCCTACCAATGGCTGCCGCGCATGCCGGCCGTACGAAGCGGTACTGTCTGGCAGGGCTCTCCACGTCGGGCTGGATGAATATGGCAAGGATTTGTACGTGATACAGGATGAGTTGAGGGATGAAGATTCGGCTGACAGTGAGATTCTGTAGGAACTTTTTACTACCCTTGCACTTTCATAATTTTATGCTATACTGCCAAAATGGCAACACGAAGAACGACAGGAAAGCCCTCAACCGCC
>DATEBW010000070.1:0-3933 GCA_035287165.1 Patescibacteria group bacterium
TTTGGCGGACTTAAGCGTTAATCGCCTTATCACGGTTGACTTTCGGAAGCAAAGCAAGTAAAATAGAGGATTCTACTAATTACTGTGCTACTAATTACTAATCATTACGAATATACTAATGTTCATTAAGTTAGAAATTGGAAGTTGGAAACTGGATATTGAAGCTGGAAGTTAGATTATTTGATTTTTTCAAACTTCAAATTCTACGTTCGAACTTCTAACTTCAAATTTCTATTGTCTTCGTATATTAGTAATAATTCGTAATTAGTAGAATTTATGAAACATATTGCGCTTAAAGCGGAAAAACGCACGGTTGAGGGGAAGAAAGTTAAGCAACTTAGAAAACAGCAAATTCTTCCGGCAAATATTTTCGGCAAAGAAACAAAATCGCTCGCCGTTCAGGTACCCATGGCCGATTTCGTAACGGTTTATAATGAAGCCGGTGAAACCGGAATTATTGAGGTAACCGTTAAAGGTGAAAAAGCTCCCCGAAACGTGCTCATACACAATGTCCATATCCATCCGGTTTCGAGCAAATTTCTCCACGCCGATCTTCACCAGGTCACGATGAAAGAAATGATCCGTGTCGAAATTCCGATTACCTTAATAGGTGAAGCGCCCGCGATTGCCAAACACGTGGGTATTCTTATTCAACTCATGGATACCGTTGAAGTTGAGGCGCTTCCCGCAAATCTTCCTGAAGAAATTCAGGTAGATTTGTCTTCTCTTGCAGAAGTCGGCGACGAGATTAAACTCGCCGATATCAAGATCGCCGGAGACTTTAAGATCGTCGAAGACTTACAACGCTCCATCGTCCGTATTAATCCGCACGAAAAAGAAGTAGAGGCGCCGAAACCTGCTGAAGAAGCACCGGCAGAAGGAGAAGAGAAACCTGCGGAAGAAGGCGAAAAGACAGACGAATCAAAACCTGCTGAAGAAAAGAAGGAAGAAGGAAAGGAATAAAATTCGAAGCACGAAATTCGAAACAAATTTCCCGCGGAGCGGGATCTCGCTTCGCGAGACAAATGATCAAAATATCAAATGTTCAAAAGTTTTGGTTATTTGGATTTTAGAGCCTATTTGAAAAGTTTCCAGAAACGTCATCACCCTGAACTTGTTTCAGGGTCTTGAGTACAGCGGTACTCATACCACAGGTCTCACTCTAGATGCTGAATCAAGCTACAGTACTTACGCGATAGCGAACGTATTCAGCATGACGAATTATTAATCATAATAAACACTTTTCAAACAGGCTCTTAGAGATTTGTATTTGTTTAGGAGTTCGATATTCGGATTTATACGAGATTTACCACTTCATACTCCATATTTTCCTGCACGATAAGCAATTCCCCGTCATCCAATGCATGCCAGTTATCTTCCGTGAAACGCTCGGACGATACGATAACGGCGAGCACATCCCTCAACTGATCGCTCTGTATGACGCTTCCGGTGTGTTTTGATACCATATGAAGCGGTTTCTGCAAATCCCATCTGATAAAATAAAGAGGAATGCCAAAACAGTAAGCATACAGCGTTTCACCATCCGCGAGGAGAAATGACGAGCCGCGGTCATCGTTTGCAAACGCAGTTGCACGTCGGATGCCATCTTTCGGGTCACTTTCTTCAATTGCCTGTACGATGAGCCGGAAATATACTTCAGAATCTATCGGCTCACTTTCAAACTTTTCATTATACGGCGCATGCAATTTCTCTAAAAGCCGCTCTTTATGTACGCTCCCGTTATGGGCAAAAGTGTAGTTTTTATACGAAAACGGGTGCGCGTTTTGCTTGCTGACGGTCCCCGACGTGGCAATCCGTGTATGCACGATGCACTGTTTTGTCAGCGCGTTGACCGTAATTTCCTGATTGCTTGCAGGATCCAGTGCGCTTCTGCGGTCTTTTTTGACTGTTTGCTTTCCCTGTTCGTCATACCATGCTACTCCCCACCCGTGCGACGCTGACGGTGGAAACGTGAGTAACAGGTCAACCGGTTGTTTTGACGTCAAACCAAATAATCTTGCCATATCTACTTGTCATGCTGAACTTGATTCAGCATCTATTGATTATTATAATTAGACCCTGAAATAAATTCAGGGTGACGAAACTTATTTTTTCTCTATATTAAATAATCCGCTCTTGAGATGCAGGGCTCCCGGCGCACGCAGGTTAAAGGCTTTATGAAACGCGCTTCCGTCAAATTCCCGTCCGTCAACGATCACTTTTGCCGTCGTGCCACTATTGCTATAGACAACAGAGACCGAATTCACCGAAGTCAGGCCGCCGCCGTGCCGGTCAGCTTCTTCTTTCAGGCGGCTTTTAGACCACGGCTGATCGCCGCCGCCGAAACAGCTCCGGATATCTTCCGGAAATACACCGCTCATATCGCCGCCGTTTTGATATACAATCACCGCGTTGACGATATCGGCAAATTCTTCTTTGTTCAGCCATGGATGGGAACGTCCGCACGTGACACCGGAGCGTGTCTTATACCAGCCCTTATAAAACCACGGGCTGCCGGCAATCTTCTCGTACGCGTCGCTCGTCCATCCCTCGCGTCCTCTCTTGGTATCCCAGAATCCCGGCGTCGAATAGCCGTTATATGAATACGACTCCTGATATCCTCCCGATGTTGATGCATACATGGAAGAGAATGGCGAGCCATTTACCGTCAGCGCCCAGCCGCGCGTCGCATTCACTGCTTCGTCCCACTTTCCTCCCTTTGCCTCCGGCTTAAATACCTGGCAGCTTTCTGTTGCGCATATGGAAGAAGCGCCGTTATTTGTCCGAGCAAGCGCATAACTGCGCGCGGCGACCGCTTGTGCTTTTAATGCCTCCATGCCTCCTTCGTCTCCCCATGACGCAGGCATTTCATAAATCCGTTTAGTATATTCTTCTATATTATATCCGCCGTAACCGTCGACCTGAATGGTTATATCGGTAGAATAGTCTTTTTTAATTTCAATGCCGCCGCCGTAATAGGCGCGCAAAATATCCTCCGCGTTTTGCCCTTCCTTGGCTCGCCCGAACGCGCCGTATTGGCTCATTCCTTTAAAATGCGGCGCGCCGAACGAAAATGCGGCGAAAGCGGGCGAGAACCCCGGGTTGTAGTCCGGCCGCGACGCGGGGTCGTCAGCGAGCGGAACATTTCCGACAGACGTAGAAAAGAGCCCGGTTTTTGCGGCGAGCAATGCTTGTTGCCGGACGGTCAATTCAGCGATTTGTGAGCCTAATTGTTTTTGATAATTCCGTGCGCCGGCAATTTCAGTGCGGAAGAAGTCGGCTTGTTCATCAATGCGTAATTTTAGGCTAGCGAGTTGTGTGCTTTCCTGTTCAATCTTTTTCTTTTTGGCATCAAGGTCGGCGAGATAGACGATAATTTCTCCGACCATACGCTTATCTTCATCAGCGAGTGACTTTTGGTACGTAAAGACGCGCAATACCGTTCCCACATCTTCTGTTGAGATGAACTGGCATAGTAAACACGAAACATGATAACTCGATTTATACGCTGACCGTACGCGCTTTTCGAGAATCTGTTCTTTCAGAGCAAATGCTTTTTCTCCTTCGGCGACCTCTGCTTTCCGCTTCTCGAGTTGATCGGATAAATTGACGATCTGGACGCGTATCCCGGCAATCTGACTATCTAAATCCTTTAACGTCTTCTCCAGCGGCACGGTAGCCGCTATGCTCATCTCCATCTGTTTTTTCAGGTCGTCGATCTGCTTGGTTATTTTGTCGAATTCATCTTCGGCGCGGACAACACCCGCAGTAAACAGCAAATAGTAAAAGGCAAATAGTAATAAAATTACCTTGTTCATAATTATTCTCACCTCAAGTTCCTAAATTCTTATTTCTTTTCTAAATTCGTAATTCGTAATTCTAAAACAGTATATCATCTAATCTCCTGATCAATGAGCCTCTCTACCTCCTTCG
>DATEBW010000071.1:0-4172 GCA_035287165.1 Patescibacteria group bacterium
ACTTTTCAGGATTTGGACTGTCTTCATATGAGTAATTTCTAAACTATTTGCTGTCTGGCGGGATTTTTAATTGAGTTTATCTGTAAAACCAATCTATACTATTTTCATGAACCAGCAAGGTGATCAGGAGGCAACTCAAAAAGTACCGCATTTTACAGATGTATCAGACACCTCACAGAATGTATCTTCTAAGCACAAATCCAAATCTCGCATTCTACTTGTGATCGCATTTGCGTTCATTGCTGCAAGTATAGCCATTGCAGGATTTTATTTTATCAAACCAACGACCTGTACAATTAATGCTATTGAGTACCAAGTCGGGGACACTATACCTGCTCTTGACGGGTGCAACACCTGTTCATGTACCGAAAGAGGAGAGGTTGTCTGTACGCTTATGGCGTGTAACGTTGAACCTCCGGTTGATGATGTGATGGATACATCAACGTGGCAGACGTATCGCAATGAAGAGTATGGATTTGAGTTTCAGTATCCGAGCGATGCTGAATTGGATGAGATAGTGACAACAGACCGCAAAGGCATATTTGTTTATATACGTTCTGGCGATTACGAAATTGTAATAACTGCAATTGGCAGTGAGCACTCTATGATTATGAGCAATAATACGGATTCACTTGAAGAGGTAATAATTAGATCGCTTGAAGGAAAAGGATTAGATATACCTTACACTATAAAGAATGATACTACGAGCAAATATGAGACAATTCTAGCTGAGTATGAGCAAATTGGTGGCAATCAGTTACTAAAGTCTGCACTTGTTAAGCATCCTATAAACAATCAGTTGTTCAGGTTTGAAATATTGAATTATTCCAACACTGCATCATTACCCGTGAGTGAGTCATTAAACAGCGTCTTTGACCAAATCCTCTCAACATTCCGGTTTTTGGGTGAGAGTGAAATTGAGGCTCAACTTGCGTGTATACCAGAAGGGAGGATAGGAAATTATAATAAAGGTGATCAATGCTGTGAAGGGCTAATACAAATCCCTGGGCTTGCAGTACTTGGAAACGATGGAGTTACTTGTGCTATCTCAGGGGGTGGAGATTCGTTTAGGTGTAGTAACTGCGGCGATGGAATTTGTAGCGAATGGGAAAATAAATGTAGTTGTGAAGTCGACTGTAGGTAAGGAAGTTACCCAACCAATTTCCCCAAATCCCCATCGATGATTTTATCTAAATTATGCACTGACTTCCCGCGGCGGTGGTCGGTGACGCGGTTTTGGGGAAAATTATATGTCCGAATTTTTTCCGACCGCATGCCGCGTCCGATCGCTGAACGATAGCCGGCAACCGTCTGTTCTTTTTTTTCTTCCTCACGTTCCCAGAGAAGCGAACGGAGCATAGCCAGCGCCTGCTGGCGGTTCTGATGCTGATCCCGCTGCGTCTGGCACGTTACGATGATACCGGTCGGCCTGTGGATGAGCCGGACCGCCGTGGATACCTTATTAACGTTTTGCCCACCGTGTCCGCCGCTGCGGTAAAACTGCCAGTCGAGCTCTGACGGATTAATCTGGATTTCCTGCTCGGATAGCTCCGGCAATACGGCGACCGTTGCTGTTGACGTATGGATGCGTCCCCGCTTTTCTGTTGCGGGAATGCGCTGAACGCGGTGCACGCCGGTCTCCTGCCGAAGTTTGTCGTACGCACCCTCTCCGGTGATGCGGATCACGCTATCGTCGATCAGAGACGATTTCCATCCTTTCATCTGGGTAAAACGGATATACATGCGCAACAGGTCTGTTCCCCAGATTTTTGCTTCGTTGCCGCCAGCAGCGGGGCGGATTTCGATAATGGCGATGTTTGTATTCATAATAGCGATCCGAAAAATCCTAATTCCATCCGAATGCTCCGAACGGACTACAAATGATACAAGAACATGTTCGCTCTATCACATAGTTTTGGTTAGGATCATTCGGATGTCATTCGTAGATTAGGATCGCTTGGGCTACATGCCCAAAAGCATTTCGCGGAGTGTTTTCGGAGCCTCTTTTTCCTGTTGTCGTTCTTTAGTTTTCAGTTCTTTCCTCTGTTTGAGTACCGCCTGAACCGATTCTGCCTTTTTCTGCTTTTTTTGAAAGCGTTCCACACGTCCCAATGTATCCAGATATTTCATCTGTCCGGTATAAAACGGATGGCATTTAGCGCATACTTCCACGCGAATCTCCGGCAACGTCGAGCCGGTGGTAAACGTGTTTCCGCAAGAGCAGGTTACTTTTGCGTCATCGTAATATTGAGGATGAACGGTTGTTTTCATAAAGGATATTGTACCATGAAAAGCAGCAAAAACAAACCCTAGTAGCAACTTGAAATTCGAAATTTGATGTTAGAATTATGGAAATTGATGTTCGATTGTTTTTGATTCTTTGAAGTTTGATTATCATATTATTTACTTATTAAATATAGCCAACTTCGATATCCATATTCAAACTACTAACTTCTAACGTCAAAAATAAATTCGTATATTCGTACTGATTCGTAATTAGTAGAATAAGTAATTCGTATCACCGCCATTCGCTTAACACAATCCCTGCGGTGATGAAGAAAACGCTTATGATAAAACCGGCCGTGATGGATTCACCGAGCCACGCGATCGCAAAGGGCATGGCAAAGATTGGCGAGAGATACTGGAAAAGAGAGGCCTCGGAAATCTCTATTTCACGTATGCCGTACTCAAACAGCGCGTAAGCGGCAAGATAGGAAAGATACGACAGGTAAAGTACGCCTGCGAGTGACGCCGGCTGATCAAAGAGTGTCATAAGCGACGGGAAACGGCCGGCGTTTTCAAACATCGCGAGCGGAATATATGACACCAGAGCGACGATTGAGCCGTGCAGCGTAATATGCAGAGGCGTGATATGGTCAAAATTCCGCTTGGAGTACACGACAAAAATGGCGAGCGAGATGCCGCTGATAATGATAAAAATATTTCCAAGAGTATGCTGCAGTGCGATCCCGTTTCCTCTGATAAGCGGTTCGACCGTTGTAATAATCACCCCGGTCATTATAAATGATATGCCGATCTTTTCTTTGCGCGTTATTTTTTCACGCAGAAAAAAATAACCTGCCAGCACGATAAAGAGAGGATGGGTTGCGGCTATGAGCGTGCCTTCCAGCGCAGACGTACGTTCGAATCCAAGGAAAATAAAACTTAAATGAAGCGTCGAAACAAGGAATCCCAATAGTGTTAACGACAGGAAATCTGCGGGACGAACGGGGTGTTTCTTCAGATACCACCAGTACCAGGGGATGGTAACGGGCGCAATGAGCATGAAACGAAAGAGCAGAAATGTCATGGGCGGAATATGCTCGAGGGTTGCTTTGATTACCGGACCGGCAATACCCCATATGGCAGATACTGCGAGTAACGCTATATATGCATGGATTCGGGCAGAAGACATGGGAAAATTTCAATTTCTAATTGACCTAATTTCTAAACAAACCCTAATGCTTTAATGACGAACCCTAATAATATTTTGCCATTGGAATTTTATTAGTCATTAGAAATTCTCCGATCTATGAAGTTAGAATCTCACCGATTATCACACAGTATTCTGTGGGTGGGTCATAAATACTACCCGTGAACCTGTCATTCTGTCCGCCGGCTGGCGGATCAGAATCTAGATGCTGAAATGGATTCGTCAAGCTCACCATCTCTTCGAGCCTGAGTCTCAGAGCCGAAGGCCTGAGTTTAGCGAAGGACAAGTTCAGCATGACGAAATATGACCCAGACATAGTATTCTATACGAGAAGGCTAATCATTTTCCGGACGATATCCTTCTGTTTTACCGTCTGCTGCGAGCCGTCGGCGAGTTTTTTAATAGTCGCTTCAGACTTTTTCTGCTCATCCGGACCGATGATGATGGCGTAGGGAATTTTCATCGCATCGGCGTATTTCAATTGGCGGGCAAGTTTCGTTGTATAGTCGGGAAAAATTTCCGTCCTGATGCCCGCTTTTCGTAGAAAATGGGCGATCGCCAGCCCCTGCCGCACCATGGGTTCGTCAAAAAGTGTCACTAAAACATCAGTGGGTGACGGCCGCCGCCTTTGAATATCAGGGAGTTTCCCATACGTTTCCAGGATTTCCATAAGAACCATGTCGCCGCAGGCAAACCCGATGCCGGAGAACTGCTGTCGTGAAAAAAGTTCGACAAGATT
>DATEBW010000072.1:0-13340 GCA_035287165.1 Patescibacteria group bacterium
GAAATGGCAGGCCTGTTGCGGCATTTACCACTAAATCGATAATCAGTTTATAAATGTACGCATTGACAAAGGGGATAATGGCCGGGACGCTGACTGAAACAGCGCTCCCGATGAATAACCACCGATCGACGCGCCACAACAGATGCAATAATCGCTTTGTGGTTTTGAGCGTCGTTTTAAATTCATTTGCTTTATCAAGAGGTAAGGAAAGGGTTGCTTTCATAATAAAGCAGGATATGCGTCCGCAACTGCGGCAATGGGTTCTACAACAGTATAAACGATACCAGGAGAAGCACAAGGCTTACGAAGAGATGGACAAGAGCGACAGTGATCAGGAACGGCCCGCGAGGCGTTTCAACAGTGCGATGTTTGACAATCATCTGCTGATACAGGATAAAGGCAAACACTGCATAGGAAATAAGTGTTATGATGATGAATATCTTAACAATCATCATCACTGTTGCTGTTCCGTCGGTGAATAACTGGAAATTCATACTTTTCCCATAAGGTCAATAATAATTCTGACGGTATCTTTCGGCCGGGGCGTTGCGAGGAATTCGATGTTTACTTGCTCTCCTGCTGTTTGTACAACGACATCGCCATAATCAAACAGCGCCGCAAACAGCCCGGTTCGCTGATACGTGATGTCTTCAACCTGACCGATCCGCGTCGCCGTTACCTCCTGGACGAGGAGATAGAGAAAGTCGATATCAACGATGCGCATATTCGTGACGATATTAATGTTGTAATACCAGAGAATGAAATTGACAAATATGTATGAAAACGTCATGAGGTACCAGAAAACAATGAGTATAAGTGAATAGGCAAGGGGAAGGTCAAGGGGAAAGAGGTCAATCGAGGAAAGCGCCGGGAGTATCAACAGCGGTGCACTGATAAGAACCAAAGCTCCGATAATCCACGGCAGCTGCGTAATGGGATGTTTCCGCAAAAACAGGAGGATGCGCTCACCCGGGGCTTGTGTGGCAAAGTAGACGCGCGACGGTTGCACGACGTAGGATGACATGACGCTCGTTTGCGGTGCTAAACGGGGAGGCGGCTCGTAGGTTTTATCTTTGGGTGACTGGTAGACGACGGGCATATGCGTGCTGGAAATTTGATGTTGGAAGTTTGAATATAGAATTTGAAGTTAGAAAGCAGATATTAGAAATTTGAAACCACCTATTTTCTAATCTCTAACTTCCTTATCTAACTTCTATCTTCCAATATCTAACTTCTCATCTCAAAAGAGTATAGCATAGACTCTTCGTATGCCTGCGCCGGCAGATGATTCTTTGATGATTTTAAATTTACCAAGCTCTTCCGTATTTTTTACGTGTGGTCCGCCGCAGATTTCCTTTGAAAACGACCCGATTGAATAAACATTGACCTTTTCAGGATAACGTTCGCCGAAAAATGCCAAAGCGCCCTCTTTAATTGCTTCATCGTACGTCGTTACCCGTTTTGAAACAGAAAGTTTTTTGCTTATTTTCTCATTCACCGTTTCTTCGACCTGTTTGATTTGCGCATCGGTCATTTTATCGGGATGTGAAAAATCAAACCGCAGTCGTTCACCGGTAATGTTCGATCCTTTCTGCTGGACATGACTTCCCAGAATAGTGCGCAATGCCTGATGAAGCAGATGCGTTGCGGTGTGGAGTTTTACCGTTTGAGCAGACTGGTCGACAAGGCCGCCTTTGAATTTATGCTCTGCGCCTTTGCGGGACGCTTCCTGGTGTTGTTGTTTTTCTTCTTCAAAACCTATTAAATCAATCAATATTTTCTGTTCGTCCGCAATCTCTTTTGTCACCTCGACCGGAAACCCGTATGTTTCATACAAATGAAATGCGTCTTTCCCGGAAATTCTTTTCTTATTCTCGGCGATTTTCTGAAACTCTTTCAGTCCGCGGTTCAGAGTATTGCTGAATTTTTCTTCTTCACGTGAAAGTTCTTTGAGAATTGTTTCAGATTTTTCTTTGACATGCGGATATGCCGATTCAAATATTTCTACGACCGGTTGAGCAAGGTGCGATGTAAATCCTTTTTTAAGGTCAAGATTACGTGCATGTCGAATACTTCTTCTAATGAGTCTTCTTAATACATACCCTTGATCTTTGTTCGAAGGCGTTACGCCATCAGCGATTAACATAACCGATGCGCGCATATGATCGGCTATGACGCGCATGGACGATTGATTGTTTTTATCGTATTCTTTTCCACTTAATGATTTTATTTTTTCAATAATCGGCCAAAGAATATCTGTTTTAAATACATCCGGATCATTGTTTACTGCAGCAAGTATCCGTTCCAGTCCGCCGCCGAAGTCGACGTTTTTCTTCGGAAGCTCTTCTAAACCTTCTTCTGTCTTCTTATATTCCATAAAAACTGAATTGCCGATTTCTAAAAACCTTCCGCAGTCACAGTTCGGATGACATTCTTTTCCAAATGCCGAATCATGTTTGACTTCAGTGAATTCATAAAACACTTCAGACGTTGGCCCTCCCGGTTCACCGACCGGCATATTATTCGGAACGCCTGCGCGGCTCCACCAGTTTTTTTCAGCAGGGTAGGAGAAAATATGATTGTCCGGAACTCCAAGGGCTTTCCATAGAGAAATTGATTCTTCGTCTTTGGGAACTTCTTTGTTTCCTTCAAAAACCGTCACATAGAGTTTTTCTTTAGGGAGTCCCAGTTCTTTCGTGAGAAATTCCCAGAACCATGCGAGCTGTTCTTTTTTGAAGTAATCGCCGAGAGACCAGTTTCCCATCATTTCAAAAAAAGTGGTGTGGCGGTTATCGCCAATCTCTTCAATGTCTTGTGTCCGGAACGATCGCTGAATATTGTAGAGCCGTGTTCCCAAAGGATGCTCCTGTCCGAGAAGATACGGGACCAGCTGCTGCATGCCTGAACCGTTAAATAATGTTGTTGGATCATTCTCCAAAACAAGAGGTATCGGCGGGACTTCCTTGTGATCGCGTTTTTGCCAGAATGAGGAAAAGCGGTCGCGGAGTTGCGGATGGGAGAATTGTGTCATACGGATTATTATACCCGTTGCTACAAGATGATCACAACTATATACGCTTATTGGTATTCATACGCACCGATATCGGGGGCTACCCCTTGAGGCACTTTGACTCCGGCAAGATCAGAGGAAAAGCCCGGAATGTTTGTCCCAGCGTCAATGGCCGGAGAGGATGATTTAAGCCGAAAGTTAGCATTGTCCAAATTTGTCGAAGGAGATCTAAAGAGTGGATCTGCTATAAGCGACGTTGCATCCAGTTGAAAATTTTGTAAGAAGTTATTCGTTTTACCGGAAATTCCGTCCCAGAAGAGATTATTTGATGCAACTGGCTGTCGCGGCGCCGAGCCGTCCGGTCCGACGTAGACAGCCTTAAAACTAGCCCAGACGATGTTATTCTTCATGGTAAGAATGGTAGGACCGCACAGTTGACAAATGATTCCCTGTCCGTCACCGCCGGTGACGTAGACGGTGTTGTCATAAAGGCTCGTACGCCATACAGGACCGAATTCGTGGCCTTCGCCACGCGTGACCACAAACCGTGGACCGTAATTGGTAGAAGAGCCCGGTACGCCGTTATAGCCAGAGACGTGCAGGTTGTAGGCAAAGACGTTATCGGTTGCCTGCTTTACGGCACTGCTGCCCATTTCAGTAAATACCCGATCAGATGATTTATTGTGATGAATGGTATTTCGCTGTGCGGTAAAAAGTTCAATAGAATTGCTTTCAATGCCGTCCGTGAAGCTGCAGATCATTCTGTTTCCGGTAAACGTATTGTTAGCAACCTCGGTATCATTGCCATTAAGCCGTAAGCCGGTTGCACCGAGATTGGTCGTTGCCGTCATCTTTTCAAGGCCAGTATTGTCGGATAGCGTGTTGTTGAGGATTTTGTGGTGGTGGCTGTCGCGTTCCACATAAATACCAATGCTGTGTCCTTCTGTTTTAATCTTTTGTATCGTTACGTATGATGCACTATTGGCAAGGGTAAATCCGAGTCTCCATCCGACCGGTTGATTTTCACAACCAGCAGGTAAACTCGGATCTTTCGGCGGATAGCTGCTTGGTATGTGGCGCGTGTGGATATTTTCTATGACCAGATAAGAGCCTTCTATACGAACGTTGGTATTGGGACTATTTTCAATAACGGGAAGCGCACCACTGCCATAGGCCGAGACAGTGATTGGATTGTTTTGTGTACCGGTCCAGGCGACTTTGAACTGTCCGTTCCAGGAACATCCTCGTTTCAAAAGGAGCACTTCACCCGGCTTCAGTGAAGCATTTTGCGCCTTGGTGAGCGTTCGCCACGCTGAAGATGCAGCTTTTCCGGTATTTGCATCATTGCCGTTTTGGCAGTCCACATAGTAGCTTGCGCTCGTGGGAGCGGGCGTCGGAGTGTAGCTTACTAAGGTAGGAGTCGGTGTCGGTGACGCACTCTCTAGATACGATACGACGAGAAGTGGTGCGTTTGCGCGCTCCCCATTGTACGATTCGGTAGTCCTTTCACCTGATCCTTCTATTGTAATAACGAGCGCATTTCCTTTACTCCACCCCGATCGACCAACGATCTCTTGTGCAATTGCCCGAATATCAGGCGTCTGTTTTTTTTCGTTTTTCGAAGTCCATGGCGGGACATTGTTCCATGAAACAGACGCGCTGGTGACTGGTCGGGATGAAATGTTTCTTTTTTGTGAAGTAAATGCGGCGGCGTCAGCTACTGCTTCTCCTCGTATCGTCAGGTTGGTCGCTACACTATCCTTCTCGTCTACATCAAATTCGATATAGGCATTGGTAATCGTTGCGCCTTTTGGTACCTGTACATCGGTAAATCTCATCCCGACTATCTGGGGCTTTGAACCGCCGCTTTCGCCACCCAGTTCAAGATCAGAGCTTGAGAGGCTGACAGATCCCGAACTTACTTTTTCTTCCGCATCATCTGAAGAGGACGAAACCTGGCTCGTGATAGTTATCTCATTTGCCGCCTGTGAAAATATCTGGGTTAAGCCGGAGCTCAATATGAAAAGTGCAAGAAAAACCACTATTGATGAAAATAGAAGGTTTGCGAGTTTTAAAAGAGGTGAAGGTTTTTTGAATGAATTACTCATACTACTTTTATACGGAAATGATTATAGCAATTGTGAGGCATGTGTCAATAAAGTCGTGTCGGAGTCACCTGATAGAATTCTTCAAGGGGCATATCTAAAAGCTTCTGTATTTTCTCTCGTGATGCCTGCATGTCAGCAGGGGATACATGCTTTATTTTTTCATAAGCCGTATATTCGGCATAATTAAATGTTCTGAGATCAACACGCTGTCTATATTTATTTTGGATATAAACAATGTTATTTGAAAGCGCATTAAAGCTTGCAAGATAATTGTTGAGGCGACTATGCTCGTCTTCGTTTTTAGTAGTCAAGGGTTGAATCAGTCGAGTAAGTTCATCCTGTTGTTCGTGATAAGAATCCGAATCGGCGGATAAATACGAAGCCATATAGTAGTAATCCGGCCCCCATTCGTACGATGCCTTGCGAGCGTGATAAATCAGATAGTCAAAATTCGCGATATTAATTCCCAGTAAGACAAGCAATGTATACATGATGCCGTGTTTGAGAAAAATCCTTGTATTGTTTTTTATATATGCACTGAAAAAGAGCAGGATGACGCCGGTACTCCATGCAACAACGGCAAAACCATACAGCCGTTTGTGGGTAAATCCCCACAACGAACTATAGTCATAGTCGCTTTTGTAAGCCATCACCACAAGAAAGAGCGCTTGAATGAGGAGAATATACGTCATGGTGCGCGAAACAGGTTTCTGATTTCTATCATTGTAGACAAGCGCAAAGATGACCAGCGCCACGACGCTCAACTGCGCAAACACTTCGCGCGCGTATTGTGACTGTGTATACCCCATTTCCTGAAGCGTTTCTGCCGTTGATGTGTACAATTGAGTATGTGTGTAGAAAAAGATCGTCAGAACAATTGCAATAGATATTTTTGGCAACAAAAGGGGAAGATTAGTCAGAAGTGATACTGTACGCCGTTTGGATTCAGCACGGCTCGTTGTATACGTCGCAAAGCGGGGAAGAAGAATGAAGAGAATTGCTGCGACAATGATGCGAACGACATGCAATGGTCCCAACGATGAGAAAAATCGTTGCAATTGTTTAGGCAAATTAAAGTATTCGAGTATTCGTTCCGTCAAATCGGCAAACAGAGGATTGGCTGATGAAAGCAACGGTACGATGACGATGAGGAGGACCAGCGTGATGGCGAGTGAGTACAGTAACCGTCCCGGCTCTGAAATAAGGCGGGTGATCTCTTTATGCTGAATTTTTGGAAGGGCGATACGGAACTGCGGATGCTGAATCCTTAACGATGAGAAAAATATCGCCATCGGCGCCAGTACTATAGTTATAATTGACCGCGGATGATTGCGGGATATCAGAATACTGACACTGTTTATGTAGATCACGGCAAGACTATTGAGAAGGGCGAGAAACATATTCGCGCGAAGCATTAAAAAGAAAGAACTTGCCAGAGCTGCAGCAAACAGCGCGATTATGTATGCGGTTTTTTGTTTATGCAATGAAAAAACGATCGTTGAAAGTGCGGCAAACGTGATCGCGAAACCGGTATAGGGGAAGTAATTCGGTACTAAGATGAAATAAGGAATGAGAATGGCAAGCGCGGCAAGCGTATAACTGATCAATTTTTCCCGCGCTGCTTTGTTTACCATATTACTCCTAGTCTAGCACAGCGGGACAAATTATTAATCAAAATAACTAACGGCTGTTATGTTTTCCTTGCTTACTTACCTGATTTATCGTACAATTGAGCCTGTTCTGTTCATTAAAACATGTCCCGCGGAACGGGATCTGGCTCCGCCAGAAAATCATATGGAAAAATATAATCACAAAACAATAGAAAAGAAATGGCAAAAAGTTTGGGAAGAACAAAAACTCTACCAAACCCCTGAAGGAGTTACCCGGGAAAATAAATTCTATATCCTGCCGCAATTGCCCTATCCATCGGGTGAAGGGCTCCACGTGGGACACGCCGAAGTGTATACCGCGTGTGATATCTATGCACGATTTCAACGCATGAATGGGAAAAAAGTATTACAAGTTATTGGTTGGGACGCATTTGGACTGCCGGCTGAAAATTTTGCCATTAAAAATAACGTCCACCCGCGCGTCAACACCAATAAAGCCATCGACAACTTTCGAAAACAAATTAAGTCTCTCGGTATTTCCGTTGACTGGAGCAGGGAAGTCGGGAGCCATAATCCTGACTACTACAAATGGACCCAGTGGTTTTTTCTGTTAATGTATGAACGAGGTTTAGCTTATCGAAAAAAGCAAAAAGTAAACTGGTGTCCATCGTGCAAGACGGTTCTTGCCAACGAACAGGTCGTTGACGGCACATGTGAACGGTGCGCTACTGAAGTTGAACAACGGGAAATGGAGCAGTGGTATTTGAAAATCACCGACTATGCAGACCGTCTCTATGATGATTTAGATAAAATAGATTGGCCTAAGGAAACCATCCGACGGCAGAAAGAATGGATCGGGAAGAAAAAAGGCGCTGAAGTTACTTTTAAGCTTTCCGTTCCGGGACAGAAAGAAGGGAAGCATGGCGTCAGGGTGTTTACGACCCGGCTTGATACGATTTTCGGCGTGACATTTGTCACGGTTTCTCCTGAAGTTGCAAAGAAATGGCTTGACGTCGGATGGCAGGCGCCGGATGAAGTTAAGAAGTATGTTGAAGATTCATTATCAAGAACCGATAAAGAACGAATGGAAGGAGCCGGTGAGAAAACGGGTGTATTTACTGAAGTCTACGCCATTAATCCCGTAAATGGCGGAAAAGTTCCGGTATATGTTGCCGATTATGTATTGGGAGATGTGGGAACGGGAGCTGTCATGGGAGTTCCGGCGCACGACGAGCGCGATTATGAATTTGCAAAGAAATTTAAATTACCTATAAAAAAAGTAGTTGCACCCCTTTTGGGTGCTGAAGAAACGGCAGGGACAAGCCCTGCAACTACAGAAGAAGCATTTACAGAAGACGGAGTGCTGATTAATTCAGAAGAATATAACGGACTATCTTCTGAAGAAGCACGAAAAAAGATTTTGGATGATGCACAAAAAGATAAGTGGACACAAGAAAAAACGACCTATCATCTCCACGATTGGTCGGTTTCGCGGCAGAGATTTTGGGGCGCGCCGATTCCTATTATTAAAAAAGAATTGACCGCTTCAGAAAATAAACTCTGTCAGAAATACCAGGAAAAACCGGATCATGTGTTAAATCTGCATGCCTGGTGGAGCGATCCGAAAGAACATTTCCATGCGTGGCTCGATGATCAATTAATTAAGAAGGGTATTAAATCAGAAACTCCAGAATTACCCGATGCTTTAACGCCCAAATCTGACACATGGCTGCACGAAGCGTTGAAACACTTAGAAAATGAATCAATCAATACTGTTTTGACCGCACGATCACTAAGTAGCTGGACTGCGTTGAGAGTAGCGGAGCAAAAGAAATTGAGGAAAGTTATTTTAATTGCACCGTCATTGCCGACAGAAGAATGGAAAGAAAGAATTAGGTTACTCGATACAGTTGAAAGCGATCCGAAAAAAGCACTTCTTTCATTTATTGAGGATACGATAGATTTTAAAAAAGTACGGGAAAACGTGAGAGAGTTCACTGTTTTTCTCTCCACAAACGACCCGTATATTCCGTTAGAACCGGCAGAAAACTTCATAAGAAACAATATTTCCCAGGCGCGCATTATCCGCGTTCGCGATGCGGGACACTTTGATGGTAAAAGCGGATACTATATGTTCGAGCAGCTTCTTGAGGAAATTATAAGACCGGTACGTGTTGATTTAAAATCGATCGACCCCGAAGATTTGCCCGTCATCTTACCCGATGATGTGGACTTTAAGCCGACCGGGCAGTCTCCTCTAACATACTCCGATTTATTTCAAAAAGGTGTCGAAGAAAAATATGGAAAAGGATGGAAACGGGAAGTTGACACATTAGATACGTTTATGTGTTCAAGCTGGTATTACTACCGATATTTAGACCCTCACAATGACCAAGCGTTTGCTTCAGAAGATGCATTGAAAAAATGGATGCCGGTGGATTTTTACTTAGGAGGCGTCGAACACGTCAACGGCCATCTGTTGTACGCCCGGTTTTTCACCAAAGTTTTGTTTGACGCGGGATACATAGATTTTGAAGAGCCGTTTTCAATACACCGTCATCAAGGGACTATTGCGGGACAGGACGGAAGAAGAATGAGTAAACGATGGGGGAATGTTATCAACCCGACTGATGTTGTTGAACAATATGGTGCAGATACGGCACGGGTCTATGAAATGTTCATGGGCCCGCTTGAGCAAGATAAAGCATGGAATGATCATGCCGTCCAAGGCGTCCGAAGGTTTTTAGTCCGAATTTGGAATTTAATGCAGGATGATAAAAAGTCACACGCAAAGAGTTCTTCACTAGCACTGCAACGGCTGTTGCATAAAACGATTCAGATCATTACGAACGATACAAAACTGCTGAAATTTAATACGGCCGTTGCCCGGTTTATGGAGTTTACGAATCTGTGGATGAAAGACGGAGAGTGCTTGTCAAAAGCTGACACGATAACATTGTTAACGCTATTAGCGCCGTACGCGCCGCACATGGCAGAAGAATTAGCTTACGGCTTACGGCTTACGGCTGACGGCAAATATCATTCAATACATTTACAAAAATGGCCGAAACATGACGAATCGCTGGTTCAGGAAGATACGGTTACCATTATTGTTCAGGTGAATGGGAAGATGAGATCAACACTGCATGTTGATCGGCAAACAGCAAACAGCAAACAGCAAACGGCAGAAAAGGCAAAAAAAGATGAAAAGGTTAAAAAGTATCTCGAAGGAAAAACGATTAAAAAAGAAATCTTTGTGCCGGGAAAATTGGTGAATTTTGTCGTTTGACAATCCTCCTTACCTTTGCTACACTTTCCTTACTATGCAACAGATGGTAAGGATTACCAGCAAGCGGCAGATTACGATTCCTGCCGCGATGTATAAAAAATTTAAGCTGTCTGCAGGGGATAATCTGATTTTTGAAGCAAATGATCAATCAATGACTATTACACCTGCAGTGCAGCTCGTAGAGCGTCTTGCAGGGAGTGTTTCTGTCCCCAGGCATCTTCGTGGAGAAAAAGACCTCGATAAAGTCATTGAGAAAGCAAAAGAGAACTATTTTAGAGAAAAATATGCAAAAAGTGTTCGTTGATACGAATTATTTCCTTCGGTTTTTCCTCAAAGATATTTACGAACAGCACGATAAGGCAAAATTCCTTTTTATCCAAGGGGCTGAGAAAAAATTACTCTTACTGACATCTATTATTGTAGTATTTGAGTTACACTGGGTGTTGAAAAGCCACTATCAAAAGGAAAAGCAAGAGATTGTTACGGTGCTTCGTGATGTATTAAGCATGGATTTTATTGATCTCCCTGAACGAGAAGACTTAAGAGACGCTGTTTTATTTTTTGACACAACGAATTTATCGTTGGAGGATTGCTATCATCTTATATTTTCGAAAAAGAATAATGCTTCACGATTAGCATCATTTGACAAGAAACTTCAACGAGCATTCAAACAGCATGAAGAAAAGTAAGTATCTTGCGACTGCTCTTGGTGCGGTAAAAGCTGCTGAGAAGATTATTCTTCACTACTTTTCGCATTTGCCGAAGGTATCCGTAAAAAAAGACGGCTTACCAGTGCGGGACACATCTTCATTCTTGGCGACGAACGGCACGCTGCATGAACAGGTATTGCAGCGTATCAGTTATACTGCAAAATAAGTATCGTATGGATCGTTAATACGACGATGAGATATGCGTAAGAAAAACGTAAAAAATACCGCCAGCGGTATAAACTGGCGGTATTAATGTTGACCGTTCAAGTCACCGTACAGCTCGTTTGAGCGTTTTGCCGGCGGTAAAGCCGGGCGTCTTGTGAGCAGCGATCTTGATGGTCGCCCCGGTGTGCGGATTGCGTCCCGGGCGGGGTGCACGTTTGCGTACCGAAAAGGTTCCGAAACCCGTAATGACGGCTTTATCACCTTTTTTCAGTGCGTCAGCAACACCCTTAAACACCGCGTCAACTGATTGTTTTGCCGCTTTTCGTGTCAGATCGGCTTTTTGCGCTACATAATCGACGAGATCTGCCTTGGTCATACTCATGATTATTTCACCTCCCTCCATTAGATTGTATAACAGAGACTGCCGGGGTGGGTTGTATCAGCTTCGCTTTTTTAGACAGCCTGTTATTGCAATATATCAACAATACACAGATAAGATTACATTGTCAAGAAGGGAAAAGCACAGAAGCGAATAGTGATTAGCCACCAACGACTAGAAACAAAAATAAAGGTGCTGTTGTTACGCCATGTCTCGTTTTATCCAGTGGCTAGTCGCGGAAGCTAGTGGCTTATTTCACTACTTCCGTCACGTGAAGTTCCCGTACGAGGGTGATGGTGATGCTACCGGGAAATTGGGGATACTTTTGCGCGATTTTATCTTTTATCTTCTGTGCCGTCATGATTGTTTGCGCATCGTCGAGCTGCTTTGCGTCAACAATAACGCGGATTTCGCGGCCTGCCTGCATGGCATATACCTCGCTGACACCGGGAAAGTCGCGAGCGACTGATTCCATTTCCTGCAATCTCTTGTAATACTGGTCAAAATCTTCCATGCGCGCGCCGGGACGGGCGCCGGAAATACTGTCGGCAATATTCACAATAACCGCTTCAAGAGACGGAAACGGTATGTCTTCGTGATGAGCGGCGACGCAGCCGATGATGTGTTCGGGTAATTTGTGGCGTTTTAAGAGCTCCACGCCGAGCTCCACATGGTTTCCCTCCTGATCGGTGATTACTTTACCGATGTCATGAAGTAAACAGCCCATCTTGACGGCTTCGACGTCTGCCCCTATCTCGTGAGCGATCTTGACGCCCAGACGGGTTTCTTCTATCGTGTGGGCGATCATGTTTTGCCCGTAAGAAAAGCGATACTTAAATCTTCCCAAGAGCGCAAGAATCTCTTCGGGAAGGTTGTACACATTAAACGAATGCGCAAGCTTTTCTCCTTCTTCGAAAATAATGCGGTCTATTTCCTTTTTGACCTGTTGGACCGTTTCTTCGATGCGTACGGGCTGAATACGGCCGTCTTTGATGAGACGAACGAGCGAAACGCGCGCGATCTCGCGCCGGATGGGATCAAATGAAGAAAGGCGGATGATGCCTTCTTCTTCCAAATCAACATCGACGCCCGTTTCTTTCTCCAGCGTGCGAATATTGCGTCCTTGTTTACCGATGAGGCGGCCTTTAATTTCTTCGTCATGTACCTTTATGGTTGAAACGGTAAACTCGGCAACATAATCGGTGGCGGCATGCTTCATCGCGTCGACGAGAATCTCGCGCGCTTTTACTTTTGCTTCTTCTTTTGCTTTTTCCTGCGCTGCCTTGATTTTCCCGGCAATGTCTTTCGTGAGCTTTTTCTCCCAATAGTCGAGTACTGCCTTTCGGGCTTCGTCGGCTGACAGCCGCGCGGCGTGCATCGACTGTTCGGCAAGTTCCTCCTCGCGCTGTTCAAGTCGATCATCGCGCTTTTTTAACTCTTTTTCGCGGGTGTCCAATTCATCGCGCCGCTTTTCCAGAAGCGTTTCGCGTTTCAGAATTTCTGCTAAAATACTCTGCTGGTCAGATGGATCGTTCTTTTTTAACAAAGACATACCGGTGGTGATAGCGGTTCAACGGAGAGCGCGCCGTACAGTTAACGTAACGGCTGGATAGAATGAAACCTTATGATGGTAAAGTAGCACTGCATGGTCGTATCCATCGAAATATGCTCCGCTCCTGAACCGTGATTAATAGACTTATTGTACCGTATTTCGCGTTTTCCGTCAACCGGTATGCTATGATGAAGAGATGAAAATACGCGATCTGCCGCGACATTCCCGTCCGCGGGAGAAACTTTGGGAGCACGGCGCGCCATCGCTGAAAGACGAAGAATTGCTCGCCATTTTGTTGCGCACCGGTTATCGGGGAAAGAGCGCCGTTGATGTTGCCCGGCGCATACTCGGACGATATTCGCTGCACGATTTATTTAAGCGTTCAGTCGGTGAACTGTCAAAACTCAAGGGAATCGGGAAATCGCGTGCGGCGGCGATTGTGGCCGCATACGAGATCGTGGTTCGCAGCAGAAGTGGCATCGTGCACGACGGCATCTTGACTGCTGCCGATGTTGTG
>DATEBW010000073.1:0-2945 GCA_035287165.1 Patescibacteria group bacterium
GCATTGAGGTATTAAAAAATTCTAAATTCTAATTTCTAAGTTCCAAATAATGTTCAAAGAACAAATCATAAAATCTAAACAATATAACCTGGAAGATCGGACTTTGGAATTTTCGTTACGTATTATCCGGCTTTGTAAAGCATTGTCTCATGACCGAATAAATGATCGGTTAGTTAACCAGCTCATAAGATCAGGTACTTCTATTGGAGCAAATTATCGTGAGGCAAATGAAACTGACACGAAGAAGGATTTCAAAAATAGAATCCGAATTACAAAGAAAGAAGCAAAAGAGACGATATATTGGCTTGAGCTTATTATTGAAGCGAATTTAAATATCCGGAAACGAATTACTCCATTGCTCGAAGAAAGTAGGGAGCTTATGAAAATATTCGCCTCAATATATGAAAAGAGCAAGTAATACGATATAATCACTTAAATTCTAAATCCTAAATTCGAAGTTCCAAATAATTTCTAATCACAAATTTCAAATTCTAAACATTTTTTATGATTTAAATATTAGAATTTGTAATTTATTTGGAGCTTAGGATTTATAATTTAGTATTTTAAGAGCATGGATCGCGACAGATTAACCATCACTCTCCGAACTGATTTATTAAAACGCCTTGACGGCGTCATCGACGGCGTCAAAATCAGGAATCGCTCCCATGCGATAGAATTTTTATTGTCCGAATCGCTCACGCCGAAAGTGACCCAGGCGGTTATTCTCGCCGGCGGACAGGGCGTAAAATTGCGGCCGCTTACCTACGAAGTGCCCAAAACGCTCATTCCGGTCGGCGGGAAAGCGGTCATCGAATACGCGATTATCCAGTTACGGGAAGCAGGAGTTCGGGATATTATTCTGGCTATTGGCCACCTTGGTGACAAGATAAAAGAAACGTTCGGAAACGGTCGCGCGCTCGGCGTTTCTATTGCTTATAGTGTGGAAACGCAGCCGCTCGGCAGTGCGGGTGCATTGCGGAATGCCGGAGCGTTATTGCAGGATAAACCTTTCCTGGTGTTAAACGGTGATATTCTGACAAAAATAAATCTTTCAGAAATTATTGCTTTTCATCAGGAAGACAAATATGTTGCTACGATTGCTCTGTCTACCGAGCCGGATACGAAAGGATACGGAGTCGCGTCGTTGCGCGGAGAGCGTATTGTCTCGTTCCTTAAGCAAGACCGCAAACAGACAACGCAACTCGTCAACGCCGGCATTTATGTGATGAATCCGTCGGTATTCGACTATATTCCTGCGAAAGGAAAAGCGGCACTCGAAGACGTATTTGTACAGCTCGCCAAAGAGGGGAAATTGGCGGGTTTTCCATTTGACGGACAGTGGTTCGAAGTCTCCACGCCCGAGAATTACGAGAGGGCTATAAAGTATTGGAAGGAGAATTAGAACGGATTCACGTCAAAGATGTATCCGAGCGCCTGTGTCAGCCAGTACGCGGTGAAGACGAGAATAAACCCGACGACCGCATACGTCATCTTTGCCTTTGCGCTTTCTGCTTTTTGCGGCTCACCTCCTGAAAACATCAGATCGTAGCCTCCCCAGAGAAACATCGCAAAGAGGATTAACCCCGCAACGGAAAACAGGAGCGGCATGAGTTTCGTGATAACACCGCCGATGTTCGTAAGTTCAGGATCGAGATCTGTCGGACCGGTAATCGGACTGACACCGGGAAGCTGGAGTTCTTGCGCGATTTTCATATATTCCTCATTCGTTTTTTACTATTCGTACACTAATTTATAGTAGAACGTAAATCGTAATCCGTCAAGTGACCGTCTATTTACAACAAATAAGACTCGGATCAATAAGATTACATCCTTGAGGAGCTTGCCTGATACTCCTATTAGCGTCACAGAGTGACGATGGAGCGCAGTAACCTCCCTGTTGATGGCATTGTGTTGAGGCAACGGTTGGCATACAACAAATAAGACTCGGATCAATAAGATTACATCCTTGGGCGGGCTGGACATTACCATTGTTTGTCTGACAGACCGACGAAGGAGCACAATAACCTCCTTGCTGGCCACATTGCGTAGAAGATGATTGTGGCTTAGTTGGTATCGGTTTTGATGTAGGTCTTGGTATTGAAGTTGGTTTTGATGTCGGAAGTGGTATCGGTGTTGGGCCGAATCCCGGTATGCGTATGGCAACGGCACCGATTTGATGAAGGATGAAGACGGAAAAAATAATTAATAGTAATCCTGCAATCGCAGAAACGATGATTTCCTTCCCATGCGTGATGCGCTGCGGATCGCCCTGAGACATGATAATGCTAAATCCGCCCCAGAGAATGAGGAAAAACGCGATCCCTCCAGCTAATCCCATACCTACAGTAAACACATATTTTTCTAAAAACCCTGCCGGATCAGTCGGGATACAGCCGATTGCCGTCCACGCGCCGGGAGAACCGCCAGCAGATTCACCCAACAGACATTGTTCGCATTGCGAACGTTCATCGCCTTCAGGAACAGTTTCGCAGAATTCTTTGAGTTCTACAGCAAGAGTCGGTTCAAAGGGAGGAACAGGAGTGTTAGTGGGTGCAGGAGTAAGTAAGTTGCAAAATGACTCACATTCTGGTAAATCGCAATTTGTCGGGGCGCCCCTATGATCTTTACACATATCAGGGACTGTAGGAGTCGGAGTAGGTGAAAAGCGAGGGGTTGCTGTAGGCGTAGGTGACGGAAGAAATGTATGAAGGTTAAAATAATTCTCACATACCTTTTCGCCTGGTCCCAGAAACCCAATTTTCTTAACAGAAATTATATATGTTGCCGGATTGCTTGGTCTATTTCCAAAATCACTATATTTTCTATCGATAAACCCGCTGCTGGACGGACTGATACTTGTAATAGTCGAAAAAGTATCAAGCGAGAGGTCATAAAACTCACCTGCGTCTAATCCTGAGACGGTAATATTTACTTTGGAAGGATCA
>DATEBW010000074.1:0-5600 GCA_035287165.1 Patescibacteria group bacterium
CCCGCCGTGACAGTCCCTTTTTTGACTTAAAGACGTATTTTTCCTCTTCGTGAAAGCCGTAACGGTAGTTGTCGGAAACGAGTTGTTTAGACATAAATCAAATTCAAAAATAGAATATTTTAACTGTGTAAATTGATTAACTTTTCTTAAATTGTCATCCTGAACTTGTTTCAGGATCTGTTTACACATGAGTTGAGAGATGCTGAAATAAATTCAGCATGACATAGTCAGGTAACAAAAAGTTAAGCAATATATATCTAACTTGTGATTATGAATTTTACGCTTTAATTTTTGAGTTATAAAGATTATAGCCCTTTTTTTCAATTTCCTTAGCTAAAGCCGCACCGCCCGAACGTACTATCTTCCCGTCCATCATAACATGCACGCGGTCCGGCTTGACGTGATGCAAAATCCGCTGATAGTGCGTAATGATCAGAATACCTGTTTTATCATTAGATAACGACTCAAGCGCCGTTGCGACGGTCTTGAGCGCGTCCACGTCGAGACCCGTATCGATTTCATCAACAATTGCATATTTCGGCTTTATAATAACCATCTGAAGCATTTCCAGCTTTTTCTTTTCTCCGCCGGAGAAATCATCATTAAGCGACCGGCTCAACAATTCTTTTTTAATATGAAGTTTCTCTGATATAGCATCTACTGCTTTATTTGCAACCACCGCTAATTTTAATAAATCACCCTTTTTGCCGTTAGCTGCCGCGCCCGCCAGACGCTGAGCCGTCAAGCGATGCGGGCGGGTTTGCTGCCTGCCCCGCGAATCCCGCCAGAGGCGGGAGAAGTGGGGTTTGCTGTTTGCCAATTTATACAGATGCCGCAAAAACTTCCTGACGGTCACGCCGGGTATCGCGACCGGCTGCTGGAAAGCAAGGAATAATCCTGCCTTAGCCCGTTCATCAGGTGACAATTCCGATAAATCTTTCCCGTCAAGTGTCAGTTGTAGGTTGTCAGTTGTTTGTTGTTTGTTGCCTACTTCGTAAGCTGGGTGTCCCATCAAAGCATAAGCCAAGGTACTTTTGCCGGACCCGTTGGGCCCCATGACCGCATGTACCTCGCCGGGTTTAACCGTAAGGCTTACCCCTTTGAGAATAATTTTATCTTCAACAGAAACGTGGAGATTTTTTATGGTTAACATTCAATATCGTCATCCTGAATTTATTTCAGGATCTAAGGAATAAACAGATGCTGATCCGCCAGGAACGTCTGACGTTCCCAGCCGACGGACAGCATGACAAAGTCTTTGCATTGTAACAGGCGGATACAAACCGCGCAACATGAAGGAGTTATTGCTTCAATGATCGCAGAAAAGAAGAAACTAATGAAAGAATGAGGCTAAAAAGAAGCGCCCACCAGAAACTGGAAACGGAAAATCCCGCAACATAATAATCAACCAGCATCACCATAAGGGCATTGATAACCAACGCAAACAATCCGAAGGTGACAATGGTTATGGGGAAGGTGAGTATATGAAGAATTGGTTTAATGACAGAATTGGCAATACCGAGCAGCACCGCGACAATAAGTATGGTGACAATATCTTGCTCAAGCGACACGCCCGGAAGAACAGAGGCGGTAATAAAAACTGCAATTGCCGAGATGAGAATATGTATGAGGAATTTCATGGTAATAATACTATATCATTACATAAGCTCATCGACAAGATGATGGGTAAGAATGAGAATTAACAGCCCGAGAAGTATTGAGGAAATAAAACTTACAGCCGGATTTTCAGGAAATAAATACAGATCAAGAAGTCCCCATGCCCCCCGCCAAAAAAGCACTACTGCTGTGCCTACAAATATCACATTAAAAGGATTTGTGCGCCTTGCATTTCTCGCCATACATATATAATACTATAGTTATATCCCCAATGTTAAATTCACATCACTTCCACCTGTGCCATTTGAAGTACTCCAATCCACTTTTACCGTTCTTCTTTCCCATGGAGCAAGATAATAAATTTCTCCATGTTCTTTTCCATATTCATAGAGATCACGGGTAATCCGCACATCGTCAAGACAATATCGAATCAATTCATCCCACTTTCCTTCATTATAATAGTTAATCGCCTGCAGTCCGTGCCCGCTTTTTTGCGTTTTTAATGTTTCTCGCGCAAATTCGTTCAGGGCAATTCTTCTGCCGATCTCTTCGTGCACGGTCGTTAATAAATCGAGCCGCGGTATTTTCATCAAATCGCCGACATAATACGGCCTTAATACGGGTAAATCAAATTCCGTTATGTTGAACCCGATAATTAATGACGCGCTTTCCAGCAGGCGGAACAGCTGGTCGAACTGTTCTTCGCGAAAGGCGCGAAATTCATCGCTGGCATAAGAGTATGTTCCGACGACGGAAACGCCTAAATCTTCAGGCTTGCGCCGTTCTACTTCACGAAAGCTTTTTTTAGTTTCGAGGTCTAATACTACTGGTTTTCCCATATCTTGCGAGTAACATTTCTCAGCTCAAATAGCATAATTACCCATAAGGACTATAATATAACATAATGAAAATTCTCGTTAATCACAGCGAAATAACACTGAAGGGTAAAAACCGGCCTTTTTTTGAAAAAGCCCTCGCGGATAACATCCGGCATTCACTTGGCAATATAACAATACAAAATCTTTACGGACGGTTTCTCATTGCCACTCCTTCAAGGTTAAACCTTGAAGTGGAAAATAAGCTTCGCAACGCATTCGGCATTGCAAATTTCTCATTCGTCACCGAGATTAAGCCGGATAGAGATACATTGCGAATAAATCTTATTCGCGCGTTATCCGGGAAATCATTCATGACCTTTGCCCTACGCATAAGTCGTGCCGACAAAACGCTGCCTTTCAGTTCCCGACAATTGACGGATGATATAGGTGACGACATACGGATAAAGCTCGAGAAAAAAGTTGATCTTACTGATCCTGACCTGACGGTGTTTATCGATTGCTACCGGGATTTTTTCCTGTATTATTTTGAAAAATACGAAGGCTGTCGGGGATTGCCCGTCGGTACTGGCGGAAGAGTGCTGGCCTTGCTTTCCGGCGGCATTGACTCCCCCGTCGCCGCGTACCTTATGGCAAAACGCGGATGTACGGTCGATTTGCTCCATTTCCACGCGTTTGCAGATAATGAATATGCAAAGAAATCGAAAATTGTCGAGACGGGCAACCTGCTGAATCGATACTCGCTTTATTCCAACCTCTTTCTCGTTCCGTATATGCCCTTTCAGATTGCGCTGTTGGGAATAAAGACTGATAATGAATTAATTCTCTTTCGCCGCTTTATGCTCCGTGTCGGCGAAGAGATGGCTAGGCGGTCCGGCTACCAGGCGCTCGTCACCGGGGATAATCTGGGGCAGGTCGCTTCACAGACGATTGAAAATTTATCGGTTACTGAACAGGCGGTTTCTATTCCTGTATTTCGCCCGTTACTCACGTATAATAAAGAGGAAATAATTAATCTCGCACGGAGCATCGGGACATACGATCTTTCAACAGTGCCGTATAAAGACTGCTGTTCTATCATTGAAAAACACCCCAAGACGAAGAGCAGAATTGAAGAATTAGTAGCGGGTGAAAAGAAGCTTCCTATGGAGAAACTGATTCGCGAAACAATCAATTCTTCAGTTAAGGTTTAAGATTCGCGAGCATTGTTTTGATTTCTCTATAGTTTTTTGTCATCTGATTTGCCTCCGGCTCGGGAATAATCCACACATCGCTTCTGTCACGGAATAACTGTAATAGTTGAATAATCTGTTCGCGTGTAGGCATCACATTTTTTTCAAAATCTGAAGGAAGTATCCCGTCGTGCGAATCGGTGCCGTTAAACGGAGGCCGTACCGTATTGAGATGAATAAGCTTCGTTTGAGGGGCAAGCTGCTTTGTAACATCAAAAAGTTTGTCAAATAATAATTCACGATCGTCCGATACCCATGATGAGATCGTGTGACCAAAATCATTTGTTATATACCGTCCCGCATTTGCGAGTTGAATGATCATTTCAGGTGGTATGTTCTTTGCAAATTGAATGTTTACTCTTCCGGAATGGTCACGCCAATGTTCAAGCTCGTTTACCGGAAGCGTTTCGATAAGAAAGAGTATATTGTGCGCTCGTGCATATGAGTCCAAATGTTCAGCCCTGCTTAATAAGGATCTCATTGCCTCGTTGCCGGGCACTTCAGAATCACTAAGCAAATGCATGCATTTATTATCAAGATCAAGTTTTCTTAAGATCATTGATCCCGGATGCACATTTACATAAAATGCGCCGTACTTAGAAGCAATATCAATCGTTTCACGAACTAGTTTTTCGCTCTGTTCTGCGATACCATTCGGTTCATAGGAAAGGTTTGGTTCATAGCCTCCTTCTAGAATAGCCCAGAAGTGAATACCGTACGTTACTTTCATGCGATTGAGTTTTTCAAAGATCGGAATACTCTCATTCACCCGATCCAATCTGAACCATACCTCCACACATTCGGGTGTAATTTCCGAGAGAATTTTCTCCCAATTAGAAGGTCCGACTTTTACTCCAACTCTCATAGTTATGATACAAAACTACGCACTCATGAATGCCGCGAATAATGAAGTATAATAATATCATTCGGGTGATTCGAATGTCTATTCGGATCAGATATACCCCTTCGCTTTTAGTTTCAGAATAATCATGGTATACCAAAACGGAGCTTTTAAAATCGAGATGACCTATTAAAACATCGTATATCTTACTCGAAACTAAAAGCTACGAGGTATACAATTCGGATTTTAAAAGCAGAGTGGTATATCCTGATTTCAATCGAGGAAATCACATCACTATGAATATCGCATTTTTCGGCAGTCCGCACATCGCAGCGACGATTCTCGAAGCCGTCCATAAACGGTTTCCTGTTTCATTGGTCGTCACGCAACCGGATAAGCAGGTAGGAAGAAAGCAAACTCTCACGCCGACGCCGGTGAAACTGTTTTCTACCCGATCTGCCATCCACACGGTAACTAATACTTCGATAAATCGATTTATCGAAGTATTGAGAAAGAAAAAGATTGATCTTGCAGTCGTTGTTGCATATGGGGAAATCATTTCTAAAGAACTCCTTGACGTACCGAAATTCGGGTTTATAAACGTTCACTACTCGCTCCTTCCGAAATATCGCGGCGCATCGCCCGTCCAGTGGGCGTTACTTAATGGGGATAAAGAAACCGGCGTGACGATAATGCAGATGGATGAAGAGCTCGATCACGGACCGATCATCGCGCAGCAGACAATTCCTATTAAAACCGAATTGATATCTCGGCTAAAATCTGTAGAGACAGGTTTGAAACCTGTCTCTACGCAACAGGCCGATACAACAGCATCTCTTCTTGAAAAATTAACGAACATCGCAATACCGCTTCTCAACGATATTCTTGAACAAATCAACAAGGAAGACAGACTTCCTACTTCCACCTCCCAAAATCACCGTAAAGCAACTTATACGCGCCGATTAACCAAACAAGATGGAATCATCCCGTTTACAACAATTCAAAAAGCAGTGAACAATGAACAACTATCATTTTCAGATTTGCCGCAACTCCAGCAGGAAATATTTAAGTCCG
>DATEBW010000075.1:0-4748 GCA_035287165.1 Patescibacteria group bacterium
CATGGAAGGAACGCGGCCATTGCTTGTTGAAATCCAGGCGCTCGTCGTGCCGACGAGCTTTCCGGCGCCGCGGCGCGTCGGAAACGGCGTTATATTTTCGCGGCTGGTGACTATCGTGGCAATACTTGCCAAGCATCTCCGCCTGCCGCTGGAGCGTTTTGATGTGTATGTCAACGTATCGGGCGGCTTTTCCGTTTCCGAACCGGCTGCCGATGCCGCGATCGCGCTTGCTATTTATTCTTCAATAAAAAATAAACCGCTGCCGGCGCACGCCGTCGCGGTCGGGGAATTATCGCTTCTGGGTGAACTGCAGTCGGTTCCGCGCCTCGCACGCCGCATCAAAGAAGCAAAACGTTTGGGCTTTACAAACGTCCTATCGGCTGATTCGTACGACAATCTTTCCGCAGCAGCAGCTTCGCTGTAAGAACCTGTTTCAAAACTTCGTCACGGAAATTCAATAAGCCTCTTTTTGGTAAGATTTTTTCACCAGACGTTATCCACGTGTATTTGTTGATATCTATATTATTTGTTATAATAGGCTATATCTTTTATTTTCTACTATAGGGCACTGAATAATTAGGGGAGAATATATTATAGGACTTGACAGGTGATTTATACTTATGATACTCTGTTTTCAGAGGCTTACCGGCATGCGAAAGATTTTTACTAAGTTATTTAAAGCAGTGAGGGAACGGCGTCTCTCTCCGCAGGACAGGGCACGTATTGCATTTGAGAAGCGGGCGAGGGAACAATTTCTGCGTTTGAAGGAAAAGGGGTTGGGAATAACGGTTGCGACGTTGTAAGAGGTAAAAATGCCCAACTTCGTTCATGTTCGATTCGTGGTTTACATCCACGCAATCGAACGATCACTACGATGGGCTTAAGAAACACTAATTTGTTTTTTCAAAACAAAAAGTGTTTCTAAAGCAAAAGGCATCACTAACGCTAGGGTGACTTTTAGGCAGTTCCTGATTGGGGGCAATCAGAACAAATCACGTGCTACGTGTAGCAATGCCCTTTTTCAATTCACTTGTTATCCACAAAAAATGGATAGCGTGATCAGCGAATTGATTAGTATGAACCTTAGCAAATTATGAGTAGCTTGTCAAGAAAATTTCTGAACCTGTAACACCTGTTTTTTATTGTGTAGAAAAGCTGACGGTTATCTCGAAAACTGACTCTTTTATATATCGGTTACTTTTGCCAAGTCTCACTTGGTTTCACCAAGTCTGACTTGGTTTCAGTGCGGAGAGTACTATGTAGGGCAGGCATATACTCTCCGCAGTGGGAATAAGCTGGTATAGTCCCTCTCCAGTGCCTCCGTTCAGAGAGCCAAGTTTAAAACCTTCGGGAATTGATCTTACATTGAACCCGTTTCAAAAGACTTTATTAATTGTCATCCTGAATACGTTCGCTTCGCTTAGTACTATAGTTTGATTCAGGATCTATGTGGATTCCGTGTCAAGTCGCGTCAGACGCGATCAAGCACGGAATGACGGTTTTGAAACAAGTTTATTAGTATTTTTGCTGCAGACTATCTTCATACATCGCTTTCGCCTGTTCGTAGCTGACGACCCAGCCTGTTTGGCGTACGCTTTTGTATAAGCCTTGCCTGAAGAAATCTCCGTGCTGATTATAGACTTCGGGGTATCCCCGATACCGGGTGATATTGTACGTATACTTTTCCAGCTGGGTGCCGGCGTGCTGCAGGTAACGCAAGTCTCCGGTTTCGCGCGCCAAGTGAGTAAGTAGCTTGATATACTCCATTCCCCAGTTACTCCAGATGGCGGTTGACCCATAGCTGGGCGTCGTCCAGCGGACGATGAGGTGGAGCTGCCACGGTCGGGGGTCCGTATGGTACTTGAGGCCAAAGGGTTCGTCGATTCCGTGATGCTGTATGTAGGCCACGCTTTTCATCAAATATTGCCGTTCCGCCGAATCTGTCGGGCTAAGAAAGCCCGTTTGGTAAGCAATGATCCAGTCAGACGAATAAAGTGATCCGTCACGGGAACGCGTGCTCAAATCCTCGAGAAAAATTCCCGATTCTCCATCCCAAAACGCTTCGATGATACGGTTTTTCAAATCATCGAGGAACCCATCGGTAATCTCCGGTGCAATAGTAAGTTCTTTCGCGAGCTGCACTGTTTTCCAGAAAATGACATTATCGTAAAAAGAACTCTCCCGTTTTGCCATATCTTTTACACCGGACAGACGGACGTTGGTGCGTATCAAACCGCTTGTTTCATCATAAACCAGCTCACGGTACTGTATCCAGTGTTGCCGTAATGCGTCACGGTTGGCGTCGAGGAGGATTTTTGCTGCGCGTGGTGTTTTGAGCTGTGCATGTGCGCCGTAGGAATCCGGCGGCGGATCGTAGGGATACCGGACGGTAAAAGTCGCCGGATCCTGCAGAACGGTAAGCGCATACAGAAGGCTGAACAGCGTGTCGGACGGCGGCGCGAATACGTTGATCAAGGCGACCGAGCGAACGCCGACCGGAACGATCGTGGTCGCGAGGCGGTCGGACTTGCTAAAAACGTCGAGCGCGTAGGCAGTTGATTTGAGATAAATCAGCTGACGATTGTGCCAATCCGTTTCGGAACGCGCGGTGCGCGGGTCAAGGAGTGAGTGGTAGAAAAGTCCCAGGGAGCGTGGATAGAATGCACTGAAATGATCTCCTGAAATAAGGTACGGCCAATCCGGACTGAAGCGGAGTTGGTGAATAGCGTTGATTATGTCATCCTCGTTGCTCTTCGGGCCCTTTGGCCCGCCGCTTATCTTTCCCGTTACGATATGCCAGCCGGACTTCATCAGTGCGAACGTGCGTGCATACCGGTTATCCCGCAGCAGGAGTCCTTCAGATGGTTCGATCATGAAGAGACCGTCTTCTAGAGTAACAACGGTATACGGATCTGCGATTGCCGAGAAACGAACGAACGGATTAGTAAGGTAAAAAAAGATCGCAAGAAGCAGTATAAAAAAGAAAATCAAATTGCGGATACGAGTTTTTTTCAGGGCAGCGAGCATGGGATGAAACAATGACATTATATTAACGCACTTTATACAGACTCGTATTGTTTGAAGAGAAGACGATTGTTCCGAGTTGCCCGAAGATATTTTCGTTAATCGCGGTATATTTTTCCCGTTCCAGATCACCCACGACTACGTACGTGACATTGAACAGGTCGAGGAGGCGCCGTACTTCAACGGGGTCGGTTCCCTCGTACATTTGTCGTACAAGCTCCACACGACGTCCCGGTTCGTCATATGAACCCCGCCATAGCCACTCGTGCACCGGCCAGCCGAGCACGGTAGACAAACCGGAATTCGCGCTGATGCGGGAGTAATCAGTGTACGATTCACCCACCGCCTCGAGAATAACCAAAGAACCCATTGACCGATTAACCGATGAACCTAAGACATTGGAAGTGCCATTTGTTCGGTTGTTCGGTAGTTCCGTTGTTTGGTTCTGGCGTAGCCAGTTGATAAGTTCATAATCGCCGGGGTGGTTTCCTTCGAGCCATCGCATGCCGTCCTGGCCTTCGTAGCTGCGGTTTTCGCCGACGCCATAATACGACTTGATCGCGAAATTGGGATATACCATGACGAGAAAAAGCAGGAATGCTCCGAAGATAAGATACGCAGATTTCAGCAGCTTGCCAAGTATTGAAGCAGGTTGAAACCGTTTAACCGTAACAATCGTATATGTGCTGACGATCGACAGCATGATAAACGCCTGATAGCCGAGCTTGAACATCGTATTGGCGCGATAGTGCCCGGGATAAATATCTTTGGCATAGAAAAATTCGGGGAAGATGAGGAGAAGGGTAGAGAGCGAAATAAGGGCGAGGATGAAAAGGTGGATTGGATCAAGGCTGCGCAGAGACTGAAAATTTCTTAATTTCTTTATTTCATTCAGGAAATAAACAATAAAAGCACCGACATGAAAATAAAAGAATCCCCATAAGACCGCGAGCATCCAGACCGGCGAACGAAGATTGTTTCCCTTTTCCAGGAGAAACGGCCCCATCTGAATAACCGGCTGGGTATCCGGTATCTGCGGCTCATCGCCCAGCAGCTTGACGAGGCCTACGGCTTCAGCCATTTCATAGCCGCCGACGACGCCGATACCGTGGACAAACGGCTTGAAATGGATGCTGAAGGGAAGGTTAAAAAGGATAAATGCTGCAACGACTATGCCGAATTGCTTTACTGTTCGAGGAAGTATAGAATTTGGAATTTGGAATTTGGAATTTGGATTTTTATTAGAAATTAGAAATTTTGATTTAGAAATTTTCAGAGGTTCATGGGTCGAGGAGATCTTCTTAAGATTCATTATGAAAATTAATAAACCGCTTAACGCGAGATAGATCAGTCCATCCCACGCATTGGTCATATACATAACGGCGCACAAGAAACCGAGAAAAAGTAAATCCCAAATTCTAAATCCTGTACTCCATCGCGTCAGGCGCGACCAAATAAACCCTAAATTCAAAAATCCAAACACGTATTTCTTTTGTTTAGAATTTATTATTTGCAATTTAGTCCGCCGGTTGTCGGATTGAATTTCGAATTTGAGGAAGATTGACAAGAGTACTCCTATCGTCAGTAGTACAAACGGAATATCAAACACATGTCCGTGCAGGTCAGCGACCACCCACGAATAGGACGGAAACTCATGAATCGTGTTCGGTATGAAACGGGTCGCATTGGGATACCAGTAATTGTAGTTTCCGGTGACAAGCAGA
>DATEBW010000076.1:0-5795 GCA_035287165.1 Patescibacteria group bacterium
CGAGGATGTAAACCTCGGGAGCGGCGAGCTTTATACCGGGGCGAAGCGGCATTGGAAGAAGAGCGTTGGTTAGAAAATGAAACAGGAAATACACAGTAAATATTCAATGTAAGTCGTACCAATGCGCGTTGCGTAACTTTATATTATATATAGCGGCTGGGAACCGCGTTACCATTTTCCCCCTTGACAAGGGTAACCAAAATATTCTATCGTTAGTTATTCCTTTTTCCAGGAATATAGTGAACCGTATTTGAAATTGCATAGTAATGACGGTTCACTATACGATGGGTATTTTTAATAAGATTGTCTATATATGGTAACTGAATCTCCATCCTCATCAAACACGGCAGACGGTATGCAAGGACTGAAGGTCATAATCGTCGCAGCGGTTATTCTGCTTGTCGGCAGTGGTGTCTTTTTCCTGAACCGTTCCGCGACCCAACAACAGCAACAACAGCCGATCGTCAACCAACCATCCGTATCTGGTCCTGATGCCATGGCCAGCCAGGGCGCCATTGTCTATGGTACCTGGGAACGCAACAATACCGTACTGCATGCGACTACGCCTGACGGCAAAATGGATGCGGTTATTGCCCGTCTCCCCCTGGATGTAAAAAATATCAGGCCCGTCTCTGATACGTCTTTTGTCTATATTGCCGGCGTCGATACGATGGATCATGGCACGAGTGTCGTATTCTACGACGTCGTTGCTAAGCAAGAACAGACCGTTGTCACCGCTGATCCCGGATGGGTCATTGACAGCCTCATCATCTCACCGGATAAGCAATACATTGCCTACTGGCAAGTGCAGTTCAGACCGAACACGAGCATCCTCACCGGCGGTAACTCCCGCGTCTATACCGCTTCACTTGGTTCCTTTCCGGCAACTCCCAATCGTATTTATGATGAAGTGGCATCCGCAAACACACCGGTCCATTACCCGCTCTTTTTTGATCATGCCGGCAGGCTATACGCCGACGGATTTACGCCGAACGACGATGGGTGGAATAGAGGACTTATGCGTACTGATTCTATGGGTAGCAATCCGCCGGAACAAGTATTGGCTGCCGGTTCCTACAACGCTGATCCGGTACTTTCACCGACCAATAACTCTATCGCCTATACTTCCCATGATCCGTCAAAGGGAGTTCTTCTTCAGGGAAAAGCAACTTCCGGCGTCTTCAGCACCGAAGGCTTAAACCCTAATACGGTCAATCTCTTAAATCTCGACACCATGGTTCCTCAAATGCTCGTTGCGCAAGGCAGTAGACTCTATTATGATCTTACGTGGAGGAGTGACGGCAGCCAGCTATTTATCCGATCCCACGGATCAGATGGCGCCCAGCTTATTGACCCTATCCCTCTTACCGTCTATATGCCGGCGGGAACGATTGAACCTTTAGACGGCGGAAACATTATCGATGGCATGATTTTGAGCTTCGGTACTGACGGCGTGGTTACCGGCGTTCCGGCAGGATCAGGCGCTACCGGCAACCTCGGCGGTACCTATGAACCGGTTCTTGGAGGCTTTGCCGTTAATCACGGGGACAGTACGGTTACTACCATACCGGCGACAAATGCCCAGTACATCCATACGACTACCACCCGGCTCCCCGATACTATCATCTTTGAACAGAGAAGTCCCGGTAAACAAACGCTGCAGCTGCAAAGCTTCGTTCTCAAACCGAATATTGAATCGCGCCCCGCTCAACAGAATGACTTACCTAAAAATATACCCTATGATGATCAGGGACGCCCTCAATGTAAACCACTCTATCAAGCGTTGACGGGTCAAGGAAACTATACAACGACGACTACGACTACCGGAAGTTCAACTCCACCCACCAATCCGGGTGATATGACTAACGTCACGACGACCGTCGGAGAAGATCCAACTCTCCAGCTCGGCCAATTCGCGCCGCATACCCAAGTACAGCAAATTGTCACGACGACCAATCTCCTGCCTACCTTTAAGGAGAGCAGGCCGATCTTAAAAGCTCAATATAAATGCTTTGATTCACCGCTCTATCTCTACAATGCACGCCCTCTGCCCGTAAGCGCCACGGTGACCAATGCAACCATACTGGAAAGCATCCCTGCCTACAACCCGGCAACAGGATGGAACTTATACGCGACTCCGCAAGGTTCAAAAATAGACTATAACTACGCTGCTCCCTTTAGCGCACCCGAGACCGGCTATGTTGTTTCTTCTGGCCATCTCACTGCATTCCTCTCCCAATATGCACCTAAAGTAGGGCTCAATGACCGGGAAACAGCAGATTATCTCGCCTTTTGGAGTGAACAGCTCCCTGCCGCAGACTACTATGTAGTTTCTCACTACGATAATCCGGCAACCATCATGAATGTAGAACTTTATCCGCAGCCTGATACCCTGATCCAGGTCATCATGTACTTTAAACCTATCAGTGCTGAAGAAAAAGAGGATTATGACTCGCTTCCATCCCCTGCGTTTTCTCCGGTTCCCTCCCGCACCGGCTTTACGGCGGTCGACTGGAGCGGAATTATAGATAGATAAAAAGATATCACGCGCGTTGTGTCCACTCTGTTAAGATCTGTAACATTCTGTTAATTTATCCCGGTGTCGAAATTAGAAAGTCGGATGCACGTCCTTCACAAATACTCACAATTTTTTGAAGTAACAACAAGAATAGAACATTCCTCAAACCGAGTAACGTACTTATCAAGGATTTTAAATTGGGTTTTTATTGGGGTAACAATCATAAGATAAGTATAATACCTGAAACATATAACCTATAGTCATAATCAGACATTTTGGTATAATACCTCGTATTTATGAGAGGTTTAGAACAAATAGAAGGTATAGATAGTCAGAGTGAAGAAATTAGTGTTGCACAAAAATACTCTGCTCTGACAGAACAATATCCGCAATTCGCATTACATCTTAATGCACTGGATCAGCTGGGAAGAAAAGCTCGGTTCTCGGGTCTATCAGAAGAAATTAAAGAACAATTAGTATGGTATTCGCTTTGGGTAGAGGATCCGGTGACAACGACTGCAGTTGCTGAGAGTCTGGGTGTATCAGAAAGAACCCTCAACGAATACGTGGATACCTGCACATTCGAGTTAGGGCAATTCGGTGAGGCTATACTAGGAGTAGCAGAAAATATTCGTACCCCAAAAATAATACCATCGACACATTCTATCAATTTGCCTTTTCAAGAGTCTACAGAAGATACAAGTTCCGCCACTCACGCTGAAGAAACTTATCCCGTCTCTCCTATCTATTCAGAGTCTAAAGAAATAGAGAGGCAAGTGCCGCCGGGACAACTTGTGCAGAGCTATGATCACCCAATTTTGACAAGAGAACAAGAACAAGTTCTCTTTAAATATTTACGAAGCACCTATTCATTAGAAGAGCTTAGACAAGACAAACGCTTTATTAATACATTCACTCTAGAAGATAGGCCAAAGATTACAAGGATTTTGAACGAGAGTGCTAGTGTAGAAGAGGTTGTTTGTTCCTGTTATCTCCGTTTAACCAATGTAATAGCCCGTCGATACCATGACCTTCCACTTTCCGAAGCTATGAATATTGGGCAAATTGGTTTAATGAAAGCCGGAAGAAGATATGATCCTTCCGGAGAAGCAAAATTCTCAACATATGCGGTTTGGGATATAAGGTCAGCAATAGTTCAAGAAGCATACGGGCAACGATCTTCTATTCGTATACCTCTCTATGTGCAACAAGATTTAGCAAAGGCACTTTGGGTTTCAGAATCGTTTGAACATGTTTTTGGCAAAAAACCAACGATAAATGAGCTGCGTAAACAGTTACTAGCTAATACAAATATGCCGAGATGGCGTGTGGATACCGTACTGCAAGTTCTCATATCAAAAGTACAGAATGTTCGTTCACTCAATGAACCATTAACATTTGATAGCGAGGAAGAGGTTGGAGATTTCATCCCTGACAAAAGTACAAGTGTAGAAAAAACTGTACTTGATGAAGTTGCGAACGCCGAATTGCAGCAAGAAGTTAAACGGGCTGTAAGCGAACATTTAACAGCAGAGGAACAAAGGGTCGTGATAGCTTTGTATGACCTAGATCGGTCTGGCGAAGTACCAATTCAGACACTTGGACAACGTATTGGAAAAACGAAGACAGAGTTAGAACAGATAGAACGTCGTGCGCTTGCAAAGTTACGCTACGACAAATGGCTCAGAGAACATTGGCAAGAACACATGCCTTATTTTGTGTATTCGAGAAGTGCTGAGCGAGCTGCTTTCGAACTCGGGCTTTTTGACGATGAATTAGAGGCAAAAATACAGACTCTTGAGCAACAACTTGGTCTAGAGTCAGAAGTAATTTTTGACGGAACGGTATCCGGACAACAGGAAGCATCAACACTTGAACCACCTCATGAAGTTACAAGACTGACAGACTCAATCGATTTAGAACACACTGCGAAACAGACTTCATCAGACGCTCAACTTGAGATTGTTCCTAATATGCCATCTGAACTACCAGACCACATCAAAAGAATAGTGGAGTTATACACACAAGGAATACATCTTAGCCAAATAGCTGAAGACCTTGGTACCACGGAAAGAATGTTAGAGCATACGTTGCAATCCTATGGTGTTCTAGCAGTGCAAAAAAATGGTGGTTCTGAACAATCAGTTGAGCTTATAAACCCGGTTGTCAGTGAGATTAAACGGGATCCTAATTCCAAAATCGAGAAGGTGAAACAGCTAAGAAATCAAGGTTATAAAAATCAGGAAATTGCTGATTTGTTAGGGATATCATATGGCGCAGTTGGTCAATATGTTATTAGGCTACTAAGAAACGGCGAAGTAGTTCCTCATAGAACTTTCAGGAGGGAGAGGTCAAAAAGAAATCATCGCACGCAAGGTAGAACGATAGATCGAGTTAAAGAGTTATTGATCGAAGGCTTAAATCATAATCAAATTGCTGAGAAATTAGGAATTTCCTCTAGTACCGTTAGTGTGTATAAATCAAAACTCTCCAAGACTGGGGAAATACCACAGCTTCCCAGAAACAGACGACAATCTCAACCCAAGAAAACAAAGCTCTCAGAAGCAGAAGAACGTGCCGATGCAGTATCTGAAGAAACGGAACTCGTCCGGAAACATCTTGAAGCAAACCCACGACCGACATATAAAGAAGGATTTACAATTATTTTCGAAGCGCGCGAAAAAAGACTACGAGGGAGAAAACCTGAAACAGTGGAATTCGATAAACGGGTGTTAGAATTGCTACTTCAAGGGTATACAAGGAAGGAAGCCGGTGAAAAATTAGGCACCCCCGAAACAACTATTGATTCTTCAGTTACGAGAATGGTGAATTTAGGAGAATATACACCAGGACGAGCACTTTCTAGTGAACGTGTTAAAAAGAGAAGCCAATACAGTAAAACTCGACAACGGATACTAGAAATGATCCAGCAGGGACAGGACGTTGTACAGATAGCTGATGTACTGGATGATACGCTTCAACACGTCCAAGGGATAGTTCGGGATCTTCGCAGAGATGGCGATATTAATCCCACGACAGAACAGCTTCGACCAGCCAATAGAACAGGTTATGTAGATAAAAGAGCTAATGTACCAATTAGTAAATTAAGTGAGATATATGAAAAGGTTGCAGAAATGCGGCGAAAGGGGATGAGTAACGGCGAAATTGCAGAAGCGTTAAATTTACCGCAACACCGTGTGGAAGTTTACGCGAGCACTCTGATACGGGCAGGAGTTATACAACTCATGACAAGACGGTCGAGAAATCAGAGTGCTCG
>DATEBW010000077.1:0-8332 GCA_035287165.1 Patescibacteria group bacterium
TAAATCTATAAGTTCCTTCTCCTCCTGCATACGCCACGTGTCTATGTGGAACAGCTTACGGCTTACGGCTGACAGCTGATTGCTTTTTTTTGATCCTTTGATCTCCCGCCTGCATCGCGTTGCGTAGCATTGCGGGCAGGTTTGATCTTTTGATCTTTTGATTTCATATTCTTTAACCAGAACAAAAGTCGGTGACGCAACGTTCTCTTCTATCCCGAGCGTCCTTGCCACGCCTTTTGCAAATTGCGTTTTCCCCGCTCCTAACTCTCCTTGCAACGCAAAAACAACGCACTTATTAGAAAGTTCTGGCAGTAATTCCTTCATTAATTCTTCCCCAATCTTCTGCGTCTCTTCTTCTGATTTTGAAATTAGAGTTTTTACCTGATTTTTGCCTGTTTTTCCAATTTCGCTATTTCGCAATTTCGTCATTTCGATCTTTCCCTTGCGAAGCACTTTCTCCTCATTTAATCTCGTATCCACCACCGTCGATGGCGGATTATTCGGAAGCTCTCCTGCATCAATAATTAGATCAATCAGCCCCTTTTTCTTTTCAGGAATATTATTGAAAATATCTTCAATGGAGTACGGCGTTTTGCGGCCAGATATATTAGCTGAAGTTGCGGTAATTGGTTTACCAAATGCTTTGATGAGTTCTAAAATAAATGGGTAATCCGGAATTCTAATGCCCAATGATCCATCCTCAGCCGCAATTCCTGTTGCAATTTTGTTTGTTGATTTGCTGATTTGCTGATTTGCTGATTTGATATTTGAAATCACCGTAATCGGTCCGGGGAGAAAGTTTTTGTAGAGGTTTTCCGCGGTCTCATTGACATCAACGTATTCGCGCGCCATCGCCTCATCTGTAACCGCGATTGAAATCGCCTTGCCTTCAGGACGGTCTTTATACGCAAGTAATTTTTTGACGGCATCTGGATTCGTCGCATCCACGCCGACCCCGTAGCATGTCTCGGTCGGATAAATAACAATGCCGCCTTTTTGCAATACGGTTATCCCGTCAGCAATGGCAATTTGATGATCACCGCCGGCAATGTTCACTCTTCTCATAACCAGATTTTATCATTGACGGGCGCTACAATATAGCGTACAGTGAAAAATACGGTAAAAACATGGCAAAACGAGAAAAAATCGGGTCATCTTCGGTACTGCCTGAAAAACCTGCAAAGTTAATAGGTCGGGTCGACAGAGAACTTCGCCTGGAAGAAATTATGCGGACGCCGGAGGGAGAAACGTCTGTAGAATATCCCGTGGATACAAGCGGTTTTGATGAAATACTTCATCGATACGCTAATATACCGGCCGACTTACTCCTTCAATAGGATCCACAATCCTATTGCGGCAATGACCGCAACGGCGCTCCCGAAATAAAACGGCGCGGCAGGCGAGACAGCTTGCCACAGAAAACCGGCAAGCAGTGATGAAGGAAGAAGGGTCGCGCCGACAACCAGATTATACAAACCGTATGCGGCGCCGCGCCGGCGTTCCGGCACCAGGTCGGAAACGTAGGCTTTTGCCGCCGCCTCGCTGATTCCGTAATACAACCCATACAACGGAAATAACGCAATGATCGAAAAGGTATTTGACGCGCGTCCGAAACCGAAATAGACCACCGAATACAACAGCCACCCCGCCAACAACACTTTTTTCCTCCCGATCCGATCAGACAATTCGCCGGCCGGCACGGAAATCAGGGAGGAAACGAGGCTTAAACCGGCAAAAAGGAAAAAAATGACGGCGAGGTGTATGCCGACGTTTTGCGCGCGCAGGAGTAAAAATCCGTCAGAGGAATTTCCCAGCGTAAATAAAAAAGATACAGCAAGATAGCGGTAAAATGCCGGATTGAGGCGTTCGGTCAGTACAATTTTCTGTTTATCTGTTTTTGAGTAGGGGATATCCTGCACATACCGCAATACGATGAAAAATGCCGCAGCGAGCGGAACCGCAGCAAGAAGAATAATAAGAGAGAATGTATTTTTTTCCAAAAAACCGCCGCTTCTCTGCACCAGCAATACGACGAGTCCTGCGGCGGCAAGCCCGATGACGGCACCGGCGTTGTCAAGGGCACGGTTGAGACCAAATGCTTTTCCTTTCTCTTCCTGGTCCGCTGAAACGGATAAGAGCGCATCACGCGGAGACGTCGCTATTCCCTTGCCGCTGCGGTCTAAAAAGCGAATTAATAAAACATGCCACCAGGATACGGCAAAGAAAAGCGCAAGCATCGAAGCACGAAGGAGTTGGCCGATAACGACGAATATTTTGCGGCGTTTTAATTTATCCGAATACAAGCCGGAGAGCGGCTGCAAGAGTTGCGGCGACGCCTCACCGATTCCCTCTACCAACCCGATAATGCTCGTCGGCACCCGCAGTACGTTGGCAAGAAAGAGAGGAATCGTACGCTTTATGGTCTCGCCGCCGATATCATTGAGGAATGAGACGAGGGATAACACAAAAACGTTTTTCGAATAGCCGAAGTAGTTTTTCATGGACAGCAATATGATGAGTAAAAATCCTTCTTAATGGACCGCGTGAATGTTCGGCTTACAGGCTTTTCTTGAGTAACTGTGTCGCTTTTTCAAACATAATATCAGTCTTTGATAAATAGTCGAGCTGTTTAAGCTCCTCGATCGTCACCCAACGATAATCTATCGTTTCGGTAAAGTCCAGTTTTATCTCGCCTGCAATAATTCTCGCTATACAACCGACAAGCGTGAGCTTTTTACGCTCTAAGTTATGAGGGTCCTGAATGGCAACGGGAACACTAATTGCAGGAAATGGTAACAATTCAATCACTACGCCGATCTCCTCTTTCACTTCACGAACAACCGCCTGCTCAATCGTCTCTCCGTCTTCAACGCCGCCTCCCGGAATTTCCCATTTATGGTGCGCGCGAGGATTGTCCGGATCGTTTCGAAGGGTAATGAGAAATTGTCCTTCATCATTAATGATGATGCCGAGTGCGGCGATGATTTGTTTTTGTTGCATTCTCAAAGAAGAGAAGAATAATCCGAACTATTGTTTTACTTTAATATCTTAATATATTAAAGTGCTTTGAGACGGTGACTATCTAGCTTCGGTATCCCATTTTATCGAGCACCTTCCCGAGTGTCTCATTCGGTCCGGTAGAATAGGTATCGATCACCACATCGTAATACTTCGGATCCCAGAAGTCAGACACTCCGTACATGCGTTTCCATTTCGCCACATTTGTCTGTTCCCGCTCAAATAGATGTTGTTTAGCCTCATCAACCGTGAGATTATCGCGATTGACGACGCGATCAACACGAAGCGCATCATCACAGACAAGCAATACCTTGAGTACATGCGGCAAGCCGCGCATATTCCATCCGGCAATCCATGATTCGACGACCATATGCGTGTTTTGATCAGACAGTTTTTTTCGCATTGCAGCATCAATCTGATGATCTATCTCATCATCATAGTCCGTTGCCTTATGATGTTTCATGTCTTTGGGATCATGCTTGCCTGATTTAATGGCAAATTGGCGTGCCCAGTCGCCGCCTGAAAAAAACTCCCATTTGTATGGTTCAAGATAAGGTCTTAAATTCTTAAGAAGCGTAGAACGACCTGCGCCGGGACGGCCGGAAATGGCAATGCTTGTATACGTTAGTTTTGGGGTATCCATGGAGGAATTGTACTACAGGTATTTGAAAATGCAAAGCGATATACGTATAATATATAATGTATGCAAACTAATTATATAGAATCAAAATCTGCTATCTTAGGTGGAATGCCAGTTATCACTGGTACAAGGATACCGGTATCACAGCTTCTTCGTCTCTTATCACAAGGATATACTCTTAAACAGGTTAAAGAATACTATCCGCAGTTGTCAATTAAGACGATCAAGGGAGTCGTTGGCGCCATTGCCGCAGATGCAGAACAAGGCAAGCTGTATTCACTACATGAATGATAAGACAACGTCAACGTTTCAATGTGCTTTTTGATGAAGGTTTATATCCCCGAGAAAAATTACCTCGAACGAATGAACGCCATAACATCCGGCACATCAAACACGATTTCAACTATGGTGGATTATCTGACGATGCCGTTTATGAATTTGCGAAATCACAAAATCGACTGATAGCAACGCTTAACATCAAAGATTTCCGAAAATTACTCAAGAGTAATGATACTGGTATTATTGGGATAAGCTCAACTCTCACGCCTGATGAGATTGACAAAAAACTTTGCTCCCTACTGAATAAAAGCAGAAAGGGAGAGCTGTATGGGAAAGTGGTGACGATAACAAAGGAGAGTGGAAAGAAATATCGTTGATCAGAATGAAAAAGGTATCACATCACTATCGTCACCGGACCGTCGTTGACGAGTGAAACCTGCATATACGCGCCGAATTCCCCTCTTTGAATATCGCCAACGCCGCAGCGTTTTAACTCTTCGATAAATAATTCATACAGGCTTTTCGCCTTCTCCGGCGATGCAGCACCGGCAAACGACGGACGGTTTCCCTTTTTCGTATCGGCAAGCAGGGTAAATTGCGAAACGACAAGAGCCGCACCGTTTATCTCAACCAGCGAACGGTTCATTTTGCCCTTCTCGTCGGCGAAAATTCGCAGCTTGCTAATTTTTTCAGCAATCATCCGTGCATCCTCTTCGTTATCGCCCGCCGCGACGCCAAGAAGGACTAATGCCCCTTTGCCTATACGGGCGATTTCTTTATTGTGAATTGAAACAGATGCCGATGTCACCCGTTGAATAACCGCTTTCATACGCTACGTATCTTCTGTAACAATGGTCGCTATAACTAAATTCTCATACTCCTCGAAAAACGTATTTATCGTCATATGCCAATCCTCATACTTGCGAATATCTCTCTTTAACCTTTTAAACGCGGCTTCATATGCTTCTTGTGGTGTATTGCATGTCTTTGTGTAGAATACCTGTTGCATTCTCCTTCGATTTCTCCACCCATCGTTTTCGTCAAGATAGTCAATAACCCTCTCATCTATTAAGCGGAATTGTTCTTCCATATAACATAGTGTAACCTATACAAACAACATCATCAGCTCATGCTACAATAACTCCATGGCAAAAAAGCGAAGGGAAAGCAAGCGCGTCACCCGTCTCGTGCTTAAACCTGCTGAAAAACAAGCCGGCATATTTTCTCTGTCTCGACTGCGTCCGGTTGCGTGGCTGCATTCTTTAGTGATGCGCGGGAAGAAAAAAGCCGAACTTCCGGCCGCGCCGGAAACAGCGGAGCCAACAAAGAAGGCGCGAAGACGACCTTTTCTCACAGTCCGCTGGCTTTTCATGTACCTGGTAATAATCGGCCTTGCCGGCATAGGGGTCTTTTACCAGTTTATTCTGAAAGACCTGCCCCGTCCCAATACGCTCGTGAGCAGTGATATTCCACTTGCCACTAAAATCTACGACCGAAACGGCACCCTCCTCTACGAGATTTTCGCCGAGCAAAATAGAACGCTGGTTACCCTCGATCGTATCCCGCTCTATCTGCGGCAGGCAACTATTGCTATAGAAGATAAAGATTTTTATCAGCATCCGGGCGTTGATCCGATCGGCGGCGTGCTGCGGGCGATAAAAAGCGGCGTTGAAAAACGACGACTCGAAGGCGGCTCGACCATTACCCAACAACTCATTAAAAATGCGCTCCTGACGCCCGAACGAACAATTCAGCGCAAGATCAAAGAAATCATTCTGGCGACATGGTCAGAGCTTACATACAGCAAAGACCAGATTCTGGAAATGTATCTCAACCAGGTACCGTACGGCGGCACGGCGTGGGGGGTGGAGGCTGCCGCGCGTAAATACTTTGACAAAGACGTGTCTGAACTGTCATTGGCGGAATCGGCGCTTCTTGCCGGCCTGCCGCAGTCGCCGACGCGGTTTTCTCCCTTTGGTACCCATCCGGATCTGGCCCGTTCACGCCAGCATCAGGTGTTGCGCCGCATGGTAGAAGACGGGTACATAACGGCGGAAGAAGCAGAAGCGGCAGAACAGGAACCGCTCGCGTTTGCCCTCGATCAGGAAGAGATACAAGCGCCTCACTTGGTCATGTATGTCAAAGATCAGCTCGTCGACGAATACGGTGAAAAGGTTGTCGAACAGGGCGGGCTAAAAGTAACGACGACGCTCGATTTGCCCCTGCAGGACTTTGCCCAGGATGTCGTAGCGACAGAAGTTGCCGAACTCACCGGCAGAAGCGTTTCCAACGGGGCCGCGCTCATCACCCGGCCGCCGACCGGCGAGATTTTGGCAATGGTCGGCAGCATTGATTATTTTGCCGAAGGCTTCGGATCGGTCAATGTCGCCATTCGCCATCGCCAGCCGGGCTCTTCCATAAAGCCGGTCAACTATGCAATAGGCATTGAGAATAAAACAATTACGCCGGCGACGGTCTTTTTAGACATACCGTCCTGCTTCCGCGTCCAAAACCAGCCGCTCTATTGTCCACACAACTACGATGGCTCATTCCACGGGCCGGTCCAGACGCGATTTGCGCTGGGTAATTCCTATAATATTCCCGCGGTGAAGGCGCTGGCGCTCAACACCGTGCCGACCATGGTTGCCTCGGCGAGCGCATTCGGACTTGATACGATCAATGATCCGACACTGTACGGGCTGTCACTGACGCTAGGCGGCGGCGAAGTGACCATGGTAGATATGGCAGAGGCGTTTTCAACATTTGCCAATGGCGGCATCCGGCAGGACCTCGTGTCAATTTTGAAGGTCGAAGACCGCAGCGGTACGGTACTGTACGAATACGACGATCCGAATATCGCCGATGTAATTACCGAGCCGCTCGATTATCCCACAACCATCCTTATCGAAGGAGAACGCGCCATATCGCCAGAAACCGCGTTTTTAATAAGCCATATGCTCCTGGACAATAACGCTCGCTCTGCGGCTTTTGGCTCTTCGTCATCGCTCGTAATCCGGGGAAAGCAAGCCGTATCAGTCAAAACCGGTACGACCGACGATCTGCGCGATAACTGGACTATTGGCTACACGCCGAACTTTCTCGTCGCCGTCTGGGTGGGTAATAATGATAATACGCCGATGAACCGGGCGCTCGTATCCGGCGTCAGCGGCGCCGCACCCATCTGGAATCAGATTATGACAAAAGTGCTCGAAAACCAGGAAGATCTCTGGCCGCGTCAGCCTGACGGAGTGGTCGGCCGCTCAATTTGTTCACTGTCCGGACGCACGCCCGTTGAAGGAAGCGCTTGCGGAACCCGCTACGAATACTTTATCAAAGGAACAGAGCCGGGACTTGAGGAGCCGGAGCGGCAGCAGATTGTCATTGATAAAGAGACGAACAACATCGCCCCAGCCGGACAGACAGAGAATATTGAAACACAGGAACATCCGGTCGTCCGGGATGTCTTTGGCGATCTTTACTGCCTCGACTGTCCGCCGGAAAACCGAAAACCGCTTTTGAAGTGAAGCGCTCCGGAGATTGAAATCTGTGGCGTCTGGTGCTTGGGTAACGATTTGAATTTTGCATCGCAAATTAGCACTTGCTCTCGGGTCTTGACAATAAAAATATCTGTGCTATTATTATGGTCGCATTGATGCACACGAGATGCATCAATTGCTGTTTAAGAACAAGAATATGAGTCCGAAAAATATCAAGCCGCTATTTGACCATGTACTCATCAAGCCGCTCGAAGAGGAAGAGAAAACCGCAGGCGGCATATTTCTCCCTGAAACCGCAAAGGAAAAACCCCAGATGGGAAAAGTTATGGCAATAGGCCCCGGTACCACCGATGACAAAGGCAAAAAAGTAAAAATGATCGTCAAAAAAGGCGACAAGGTGCTCTATAAAAAGTGGGGCGGTAATGAAATTAAAGTAGGCGGTCAGGAATGGATAATCGTCGAACAAAAAGATATCTTAGCAATCATCGGATAAAAGCACACAGGATGGAGCGAAGCGACTATGGCAAAACAACTCAAATTTAGCGACGAGGCACGACAATCGCTGTTGCGAGGCATCAGTAGCGTCGCCCAAGCGGTTATAACAACTCTCGGTCCGAAAGGACGAAATGTCGCGCTCGATAAAAAATGGGGCGCACCGACGGTCGTGCACGACGGCGTGACGGTTGCCAAAGAGATTGAACTCGAAGATCCTTACGAAAACATGGGCGCGCAACTCGTCAAAGAAGCAGCGTCCAAAACCAACGATGATGCAGGGGACGGCACGACCACCGCAACGGTATTGACATATGCCATCGTTTCTGCAGGATTGAAGTACATTAGTGCTGGAGCAAATCCGATGATCCTGAAAAACGGCATTCAGAAGGGCGCTGAAGAAATA
>DATEBW010000078.1:0-2821 GCA_035287165.1 Patescibacteria group bacterium
TGCTTTTAAAATCAGAAATGGTATGCCTTCGTAGCTTTTAGTTTCGAGTAAGATATACGCTGTTTTTACATGTCATCTCGATTTTAAAAGCTCCGTTTTGGTATACCATGATTATTCTGAAACTAAAAGCGAAGGGGTATACATGCTTGCTACTGGAATTGTATGGGGAGCATCGATTGCTTTTTGGCGAGAAAATGAAAAACTTGGAGGATCGGTACCATGGCCGAGAAACAGAGATGAGGTTAGGGAAATGACTGATAATGTATCGTTGTTTCGGGACGACCATTAATTATACCTATTCATCGCCTTCTCCACCCCATGTCGCACAATTTCAATACACGTTTCTGTGGCTCGTGAAATCATCTGCCCTACTATCCTGTGTTCATCCTGCGTGAACTTGGATAATACAACATCGGTTAATGTCCCATTTCCCCTGCCAATACCGCACCGTACTCTCACAAAATCTTGCGTCTTCAGGTGATCAATGATTGACTGCACGCCGTTGTGATTTCCTGCCCCAGCGCCTTTGCTGATTTTAACGGTTCCCAAATCGAGCGTTATGTCGTCGTGAATGATAATCAGATTGGGAATTGCGAAATTGCGAAATTGCGAAATTATCTTCTTAACCGCTAATCCTGAGTTGTTCATATACGTTACTGGTTTGACCACCGTAATTTTTGCCTTACCGACTGCCATTGTTCCTATCTCAGATTTTAGCGGTTTGTTGAGAAATAATGGTACAGCTTCATTAATTTCGCTATTTCCTAATTTCCTAATTTCGTCAATAACCGCGTATCCGACATTGTGCCGCGTCTCTTTATATTCTTCTCCGGGATTTCCGAGGCCGACGATGAGATACATAGAGGAATTATAGCAAACCATTGACATTTGTACATAACCCTGTACAATTAAAATATACCATTCAGCTTTTAAAATCCGGACTATTTGATTTTAAAAAGCTTCGGGTATACCGTGTTTATTCTGAAACTAAAGGAAAAGGAGTATATATGACAACGACTCTATCGATTTCTGAAGCGCGCGAGCAGCTGCCGTCGCTCGTTGATAAAATTAGCAGATATTTAAATCGGGCAGTTATCACTGTCCGTGGAAAACCAAAGGCTATCCTCCTAAGCCCTGAAGAATTAGATTCGCTGGAGGAAACGGCAGAGGTATTGGCTATTCCCGGCGCACGGGAGAGTATCTTAAAAGGTGCAGAGGAAGCAAAAAGGGAAAAAGGGATTCCGCTTGAAGAGATACTTAAACAACTAAAATAATCAGAACTTATCATGGAAGTCAGATTCATTAAGCGTGCGCTTAAACAGTTAAAAAAACTTCCCGCTCCGGAACAAAAAAAAGTAGCCAAAAAAATCTTACTTCTTGAATCAAATTCTCTTATAGGGAAAAAGTTGGAAGGAGAATTGACCGGATCATATACGCTTCGGGCTTGGCCGTATCGGATTATTTATATCATTGACTCCGGCGAGCAGGTTGTTAAGGTTACTTCCATCCTCCACCGTCAGGGAGCATATCAGTAAATTAGTAATACTTCTTCCCCTGCAACTTCTCCGGCAGGAAACTGTTTCCTTTGCCGGGATACTTGTCATAGCCTTTTCCATATCCTAATTCTTTCATCAGCTTCGTCGGGGCGTTGCGTATTTCAAGCGGAATCGGCAGATTGCCATGCTTCTTGACATCATTAAGAGCACTCATGTACGCATTATACGCCGTCCGATCCTTCTTCGCAAGCGCGAGGTACACCACTCCGTGTGCCAGGTTTTCCTGGCATTCAGGAAACCCGATTGTTTCACACGCACGAAACACGTCGTTTGCTACAACCAGCGCTGTGGGCTGCGCCATACCAATATCTTCTGAAGCAAAAACTACCATGCGCCGTGCGATAAAGAGCGGATCCTCCCCTGCCTCAACCATCCGGGCAAGATAGTACAAAGCGGCATCAACATCGGATGCGCGCATGGATTTTATGAAGGCAGAAATCGTATTGTAATGCTCTTCCCCGGCTCGGTCATAAAGAAGCTGTGATCGCTGAACTGCCTCGCGAAGAATTGTATCAGAAATAACAATTTCGTCACCCTGAACTTGTTTCAGGGTCTTTTTACGTTTTTTATGAGATGCTGAAACAAGTTCAGCATGACGAGGAGCAATCTGCACCGCAAGCTCCAATATATTCAGCGCCGTCCGCGCATCACCGTTCGAATATTCTGCAATGATGTTAATTTGTTTCTTTGATAGTCTGATCGTTTGATTACCCAGTCCTCTTTCTTTGTCCTTCAATGCCCGCTGCAAGATGGTTACAAGATGATTTTTTTCCAATAGATTGAGCGTCAATACGCGCGTTCGAGAAAGAAGCGGCCCGATGACTTCAAAACTCGGATTCTCGGTCGTCGCACCGATTAAGATAATCGTCCCGTCTTCAACATGTGGTAATAACGAATCCTGCTGGGCTTTATTGAACCGGTGGATTTCATCGATGAAAAGAATTGTTCGTTTATGCACTCTATCGTCATGCTGAACTTGTTTCAGCATCTCTTGCTGATATATGTTTTCTCCAGATCCTGAATCCGCCAGCTGGCGGACAGGATGACGATGTTTTTTCGCACGTGTAACAATCTCCCGTATATCCCCGACACCCGCCAATACGGCAGAAATCTGCACGAATTCCGAATTGGTTTCATTGGCAATGATACGCGCCAAGGTCGTTTTCCCGCTCCCCGGCGGTCCCCAAAAAATCATGGAGGGAATATCGCTTGCCCTTCCGAAGCCTTGGCGAAGGAGGGTATGGAGTATTTTTCCTTCACCGACT
>DATEBW010000079.1:0-13324 GCA_035287165.1 Patescibacteria group bacterium
TTCACGAGGGAACCGGTAAATACTGGGAGTCGGCAACGACGAGCCCTGACCGGTGGGCACGGTGGATCGTGATGAGAACGAACGATGTCAATGACCAGACATTTAAAGCAGTGAGTAAAACGTCGGCGCTGGATAAATATGTGCTGGTTGATACCTATCCGTTTGCCGACATTTATGAATTGAAGCCGGAATATATGGACCAGCTTAATACAGAACCGATATTAGGCAAGCAGCGGTAATATATCGATGAATAATATGCCAATTATGAAATTAAATTAGTTTCACAAAAACCGTCATCCTGAACTTGTTTCAGGATCAAGAGAACAAAGATGCTGATCCGTCGGTTGACGGACAGCATGACAAGTTTGAATTTTATGTACTTGAGCATTAGTAGACTTTTATAATACTATAGGTTATAATATACAGATCAATTTATTATGTACGACATCATATTAAAACAGCTCGAAACCAGAAAGAAACCCATCGACGTCATCATAGTCGGTATGGGTTTTATGGGACTTGGATTTTTATCGTCAGTACGGAAAATAAAAGGAATCCGTATTCCTCTGGTGATATCCAGACGAGCCGAAAGCACCGCCGGCCTTCTGCGCGACCATGGATTTACGGTTACTATCTCTGACTCTCCTTCGAAGATCAAACAATCCGCCGGACGGGGTATTATCAGCGTGTCAGATGACCTTTCACTCATCAAGAGGCTGGAGAGTGATATGGTGATTGAAATGACGGGAACCGTCGATTATGGTACCCAGGTTGCCGTAACGACGATTAACGCACACAAACATCTGATTACCATGAATCCCGAACTGCAGGCAACGCTCGGGTCAGAATTGAAAGTACTCGCTGATTCCCGTAACCTCGTGATAACCGACGTCTACGGCGACCAGCCGGGAAGCCTCGCCCGACTGATCAGCCAGGCGCGGCTCATGGGTTTTAACGTCCTCATGGCGGGCAATATGAAACGGTATCTCGATCTGCACGCGACCCAGGAACAGATGGCTCCCTGGGCTGCGGATAAAGGTCTGGCAGTACGCCAAACGACATCATTTACCGACGGCACGAAGCAATCTATTGAAATGAATCTGGTGGGAAATTATTTCGGCATGAAAGTTCTTAAACGGGGAATGATAGGGCCGGTTGTTTCTGATGTAAAGGAAGTACTGACAAAATTCGATTGGGAATCACTGCCAAAAGAAGGAGTAGTTGATTATGTTATCGGGAAAGAACTCTTTCCCGGCGTGTTTGTCGTCGTCGAACATCCTGATCCGAACCAGAAAAAATACCTGCGCTATTTAGGATTGGGAGACGGTCCCCGTTACGTGTTGTTTGAGCCCTATCACTTATGCCATCTGGAAGTGGCGCAGACTATAGCTAAAGTTGCGTTATTCGGACAGGAAACAATACACAACACCACCTCGCCTCTTATCCAAACAGTGGCGATTGCCAAACAGGATCTCACGCGTGGTATTAAGCTGGACGGCATTGGCGGAGATACGGTATACGGTATGGTTGATATGAGAGAAAACGGCACGGGGCTTCTTCCGGTCGGGCTTACCCTAAATGCCATCATAAAAAACGACATTGCTAAAGACACGCCGTTGTCGATACAGGATGTGATCTTGCCGGTAACTGCCGCGACGAAATTGAGCGGACTCGTCAAAACACACAGCGCCGTACCTTTTTCCTTCTCACACATTGTTAATAAACTCGGAAGTTTGTTATAACAATACTTACGCAGTACTTCGTCATTCTGAATACGTTCGCTATCGCTTAAGTACTATAGCTTGTTTCAGAATCTTTTTCTTACTTGATGAGGATGCTGAAATAAATTCAGCATGACGTATCTGGTGTTGATATGTGTATTTGCTATTTGATTTTTGATATTTAATAGTGATGAATCTATCCGTCTATCAGACAAATATTCCCTTCGAGATAGAACTGGCAGTGTATTCGGAAAGTTCTGTTGTCGTTGAACATATCCAAACAAAAAAGAAACAGAACGTCATCCCGTTTATCAAAGGCAACGGCAACGCATATTTTCGCTATTCGTCCCGCGTGGCGGGAAAATACCGTTATTCCTATGCCGGTGAAAAAGGCGCATTTACGATTCGGAACTATCGGGGAAGCAATGTCCTCTACCGTCACGGAGCGGTCACCATTGCCGATAAAGAACACCATCTGTCCTATGCGGACGGCACGCACTTTTTTTGGCTGGCAGATACGTGGTGGTATGGGGCAACAAATAGAGCACGGCTCGGCAAGGAATTTAATCAACTTCTCTCAAAGAGAAAAAGGCAGCATTTTTCCGTCGTGCAATTGGTTGTCGGTATTCCGCCGGAGACAGACGAACGATCCAAAGAGAGTGAAAATGCAGGCGGAAAACCATTTCTGAAAGACTGGACAATAAACCTAAGTTACTTCGATGAAGTGGACAAAAAAATCGGGTATCTTGTAGAAAATGGCATTGTTCCTTGCATAGTCGGCGGGTGGGGAAATCATATCGACCTGATGGGAATTGAGCCGGTCAGACGACTCTGGCAGGAGATTATCGCACGATACGGCGCGTATCCCGTGGTATTCTGCTTAACCGGCGAAGTGGATAACTTTCTTATGCCGCAACAGTGGACGCATAGAAACAGAATTCTGCGCTACGCACAGCATGTCGTTACGCGTCTTTTACCCAAAAGAGCGTATAAAAAATTATTAGAACGGCGGATTGCACAATGGCAATCTATCGGCGAGTATATAAAGCGCCATGATCCATTTCACCGGCCGCTTACGGTACACGTTGGCGGAGAGACCACCGCGTATGATATATTTGGCTATCAGAATAATCTGTTTTCTATGAATACTATCCAGTCCGGCCACGGCAAAGATTCCGTGCCGTTTATGGTGCGCTCGTTACGAGAGAGCCACAAAAAGAATATTCCCTTTCTCAATATGGAGCCGTGGTATGAAGGAATATTGGGGAATTTTAACGATTATCATCAGCGCATCGCATTCTGGATAAGCATACTATGCGGAGCAGTCGGACATTCCTACGGAGCCCACGGCATATGGCAAATGGCAAAGCCGGGAGACGGGTTTATGAAGCATTGGGGTAAATCTTCGTGGCAGGAATCGCTGGAGTTTAAAGGAGCAGGACAGCTGGGGCGGGCTAAGCAATTCCTGGCACAGCATGAATGGTGGAAACTGGCGCCGGCGTTCGATACCATTGACCCGCACTGGAGTGAAGAACATGCCGACTATCCGATTGCCGGACAAATAGATAACGGGAGTACGTTCATTTATTTTCCGGATGCAGCCCTGCCTATAAAATTTACGATACAAAAGCTGGACGGCATGTATCCTTATTCAGCTCTATATATCAATCCTGCAACGATGAAAATCGTATCATCGTTTATGATCAGGAAAAATAATTACGCCTTTACGGTTCCTCATCAGTTACAGAAGGAAGACTTATTATTACTGGTAATGAAAAGACGGAAATAACATCCATGCTCAAAAGTATAGTAAAACTGATATTGGTTATTTTGTTCGTGATCTTTTTCACCAAAGATTCTCAAACAGCGGAACGCTATGCGAGGTTTTGGGATTTTCAGTCAATTGATGCGATGAAATATTCCCGTGATATAGCGAGGGAAAAACTGCACGACACCGCTTTTGACGCGGTTATAGAGAGACAGGTACACGATATTGCCGAAACTGGCGCGACACATGTCGCTCTTGCGACACCCTACGATGAGGAATTTCTCCCGTTTCTCGAACGCTGGGTACACGCGGCGCGGAAAGAGAATTTGAAGGTATGGTTTCGCGGCAACTGGTCCGGATGGGAACGGTGGTTTGACTATGGTGCAATTGACCGAAAGACTCATATTGAGAAAACGCGCCAGTTTATTCTTGACAATCCTGAATTGTTTGAAGACGGGGATGTTTTTTCGGCATGTCCCGAATGCGAAAACGGCGGGCCGGGTGATCCCCGAATGACCGGAAACGTTCAAGAATATCGGGATTTTTTAATCGAAGAATTCAACGCGACGGAAAAAGCATTTGATGAAATCGGCAAAGACGTTTCTTCTAATTATGCATCGATGAACGGCGATGTGGCACGGCTTATCATGGATAAAAAAACTACCGAAGCGCTGGATGGCGTCGTGGTCATTGATCACTATGTGGCAGACCCTGAAAAACTCGCCCGGGACATACAGGAAATTGCAGAAAACAGTGGCGGAAATGTCGTATTAGGCGAATTCGGCGCGCCGATTTTAGATATCCACGGTGCAATGTCCGAAGAAGAACAGGCAGCTTGGATTGAACATACCTTAACAACGTTGATCCCAATAGAATCGCTGGTCGGCATAAATTATTGGGTAAACGTGGGAGGCTCGACCGAACTATGGGATGGCGCAGGGAATCCACGAAATGCAGTTACCGCAATTGCCGAAATATACCGGCCGAAACAAATCCAGGGAGTTGTAACAGACGAAATCGGCAATGCGGTATCCGGCGCGACTATAGAAAAACCGCCCGTTAAGGCAGAATCTGATGCCCGCGGTACATTCGTTCTGCCGGTTATTGATAATGGAACAACAATGAACGTATATGCAGAGGGATATTTTGAGAAAGAATTAACGACTGTTGATTCAACGGTATCGATAACGCTGGTAAAAAAAGATCCGAATATAATATATCGGCTTTTGCGATTTTTGAAAAGGATAGGTAATCTTCAATAGACCGCCAGTATACCACTCTGCTTTTAAAATCCGAAATGGTATGCCTCGGAGCATTTAGTTTCGAGAATACTTTATAATATTTTAACAGGCTATCTCGATTTTAAAAGCTCCGTTGGGTATACAAGCATTATTTGAAACTAAATGCAGAGGAGTATACTTGATTTTTCCCCAATAATTGTGCTACAATAGCACCCTATATTATTATAATATAGGTTATATACCGCGTATCACAATGTCGCTAAAAACTATTTTTTCCGTCGGTTTGTTTTCTGCTCTATTTTTACTCAACACTACTCTTGCCCAGGCAGTGGTGACGCCGACGTTCTCATCCTGCCTTAATCCGCAAGGTGACATAAAAGTTTCCTACTCAAGCGGCACACACGGCGTCGTCGGCAACACGGCAGAATATACCGGAAGCGACACGGTCTATATACTCTCATCCGATACGCATATCCAATGTTTCTGTTCGGAAAACGGAGAAGGAATTCAAACGAATTGGTGGAAAATATCAAGCCTGTCGGATACGGATATCCAGGTCCTTAAAAATCAGGGATGGTTTTTTGTACCAAACGGAGCATTATGGGGTCTTGATTCTTCCTCTTACCTGGCACAAAACTCGGATTATGCCTGCAGGGGAGCAATCGGCGGAACGGGAGGAACGGGCGGATCAGTCCTGGGCATTTCGACAGACGTATTGGGACTTGCCACCACCGGAAACAGCATGACCATTTTCATTCTATTTATTGTCGGAGTAATATCAACAGTTCTCGGTTTTCGCTTCCGAAATTCCGCCCGTAAACTCTCCCGGTAACGGAAAACGCGTTGATATGTCGAATTATTGCCCGGCATGAAAATATTTTTCTCCACGATTCTTATTATTACGGGAATAGCCTGCCTTACCAGTACAGCTTACTATATCTGGCAGCGCAACACACCTGCCCGCCTCGCATTTTCAGTAGATCATATAGACACAGCTTACCATGACCGTACGACCATTCCCCGGGAGCTTATCATTGAAGATCTTTCTATTCGTCTTCCGATAATTCCGGCAAACTATACGGAAGGAAAATGGGAAGCGACCAATCAAGGAGTATCGTATCTTGAAAGCTCCCCGCCGCCCGGAGAAATAGGCAATAGTATTTTATACGGCCATAATTTCCCCCGCTTATTAGGCAGACTGACCAAAATAAAGCCGGGAGCGGAAATAGTGATTATAGATAACGATGATGCCCGCCATACGTTTATTGTAGAATATACCTCGATCGTCACTCCTGACCAGACACATATCCTCAACCAGTCAGATGATAAGAGGATTACCCTCTATACCTGCACGGGATTTTTGGACTCCAAACGCTTTGTCGCTGTCGCGCTCCTCCAGAGCTAAAAATAGTACAAGGAAGTTACCCCACTACACAAAATAAGCTTGACCCAACCTTGGTTAAAGATGCAAAAAACTCACTCGTGTATACATAGAGAATATTATTGCCAAGTAATTGCTATGTATAATAGGAACCTTTATGGGATATAATGCTATGAAATAGTATGGTATACTAAATAAACAGCATGGGTAATTTATCTTCTTTGTATCATAAAGTCGCCGGCCGGTATCCGTTTCTCCTTGTATCTCTCGTGGCGGGAGTGGTAATTCTCGCTGTTACCATGCTTCGTGTTGCTTCTCTTTCGTCTCAAAAAACTGCTGCGTTAGCCCAATCATCCCCTGAAACTGAAGGGGTAATCCGCTTTGCCGTTATCGGTGATTTCGGCAAAGATTCAACCAATGAAGCGCGGGTGGCGTCGCTCGTGAATAGCTGGAATCCGGACTATATCATAACGACGGGGGATAATAATTACCCGGATGGAGAAGCTGTCACTATAGATCAAAATATTGGAAAGTATTATCAGCAATATATCGGGAATTACCAAGGGGCGTATGGAATCGGCAGTCCGGTCAATAGGTTTTGGCCATCACTGGGCAACCACGACTGGCATACAATATCCTGTAGCGGTGGTAACTGTACCGGCGGTTATTTTGACTACTTTACCCTGCCGAATAACGAGCGCTACTATGATGTGGATCTGGGGCTCGTCCATCTGTTTGCCATTGACAGCGACAGCGGTGAACCGGACGGTGACAACCAAACTTCTTTCCAAGCAGGTTGGCTACAAAATCAGTTAGCCTCCTCTACGTCATGCCTTGATGTTGTGTATTTTCACCACTCCCCCTACTCATCGGGACAGCACGGATCAAAAACGAGAATGCAGTGGCCCTTTGCCGCGTGGGGCACAGATGTAGTAATGGGCGGCCATGATCACGCCTATGAACGGCTTGATGTGGCTGGTACGCCGTATTTTGTCAACGGCGCAGGAGGGGCAAGTTTGTATCCTTTTACTAATCTCGGCAACCTTCCATCAGAGGCAACCTCCATCGTCCGCTACAATGAGGATCAGGGTGCGATGCTGGTGACGGCAACATCTTCCGGGATCACCTATCAGTTCTATACGGCCGACGGTGTGTTAATTGACGACTATACGGTGGTTAAAGATTGTTCTCTCTTATCCGTAGAAAGTCCCACACCGACGCTCGCGCCGACCGAGGGTCCCAGCCCGACATCCACATCCTCCGAATCGGAGGGTACGCCGACGCCGACTCTTACCCCTTCGCCGACCACAACGGTTACGACGCCTCCCTCCGGTGGCGTATTGCTGTTTTCCCCTACCGACGATACGTCACTCTACGCGAAATCGCCGAATAATAACTACGGAAGTCGAACGACTTTTGAGGTTGACGGAAGCCCGGTAAAGCATATTCTTATAAAGTTTGCAGTAACCGGTGTGGGTACGCAGGAGGTTGCCGGAGCAAAGTTGAAACTCTACAATGTGAATGCTTCAGCTCTCGGCGGCAGTTTCTACCGGGTGACCGATAACAGCTGGAATGAGACTGGCGTGACGTGGAATACTGCCCCGGCAAGCGACGGTAACCCCATTGCTTCACTGGGAAAGGTGGTTAAAAACAGATGGTACGAGGTCGATCTGACGTCGTATATTATCGGAGACGGTATCTATAGTATCCGCATCACCTCAACCTCGGGAAACGGCGCGGATTATGCCTCGAAAGAAGGAAGCGCGGCGTTTGTTCCTCAGTTAGAGATAACGTTATAAAATCTACCGCTTAAATAACTTCATAAACGCCTCTTTGGGAATTTCGACTTTGCCAATTCTTTTTATCCGTTTCTTTCCTTTTTTCTGCTTTTCTAGAATCAACGAGTAAGTCATTAACGTAATTTATTCCAAAATTATCTGTATTCCCTCCATATCTTCTGTCGGAAGATTAGTTGCCGTACAATTCATAAAAACACCGTTTTCATCTAAAATAATTGAATAGCCATTTTCATCTAAGGGACAAGATTCTTCGTTCCCTTGAGATGTATACCCCAGTTCATTTACATCGACATATGCGCGAGATGTTGCAGTTCCATGTACACCGGTAACACGAAGATATATTGATCCCGCATATGCTTGTTCATAGATATGAGTGACCGATTCATTTTTTGTTTGAAATTCAAAGGTTCCATCGCCGTCAAAATCCCATTCATATAAGGAAATCGGAATTCCTGAAGGATCATATGAACCCCTTGCCGTAAACTCTATAGGACTTCCTATCTTGCCAGAATATGCATCGTTAGCCCAAGCTACAGGCTGCTTACTATATTCATTCGGTAATTGACTTGGTAGTATATTTTGCGGCGAACTGATTTGCTCGGGTCTATTCATTAAAATCAATACTATTGAGCCAATAACAATAACCAACACAATGAAAACAGCGGTAATTAGCAACATTTTCTTACTATTATTTGGAGTAGTTTGCAGTTTTATAACATCTTGTGATTCTACTTCTGATTGGTGATGAGTTAATTCAGGCTGCTGAGATGTTTGTGGATCCATATATAAAAGTATACTCTAAATTTAGAATATTTATATTAACGCAAATATGAAGACGTTATATGAGATTGATTGGCACACTACTTCCTGAACAATCCCATAAATGCTTCTTTGGGGATTTCGACGCGGCCGATCATTTTCATTTTCTTTTTCCCTTTTTTCTGTTTTTCCAGCAATTTTCTTTTCCTGCTATAATCGCCGCCGCCGACCATTTTTCCGGATTTAATGAGAACATCTTTCCGAAACGGGCGAACGCGCTCTGATGAAATAATCCGTCCTTTATAGTATGCTTGGATGCGAACTTCAAACTGCTGGCGGGGGATAAGTTCCCGCAGCTTTTTCGTTATCATCCGGGCTTTTTCTTCCGCCCGTTCAGGAACGGTAATTTCGGAAAACTCTTCAACTTCTTCCATATTGAGTAAAATTGAAAGCTTGTCCGCATCCACTGTTTCATAATGAGAAAACTCCCAGTCAAACGACGCGTACCCTGATGTAATAGACTTTAACTGGTCAAAATAGTCTGAAATCATCTCAGAAATCGGCATTTCGTACTCGATAAACACCTGGTTTTTGTTGTCCATGGTGATAAATTTCGCGCGGTGTTCTTCCGAGAGCCGCATCACGGGTCCAAGATATGTTTCCGGCGTAATCACATGCAGTTTGACCATCGGCTCTTTATATACTCCTTCTTCAAACTGGTAATCCGCCTGCGGGGGAGTCAACACTAAGCTTAAATCATATTCCCTCTCTAACCGTTCACGAACAACGTCTGCATGCAGTAATCCCAGAAAACCCACCCGGAATCCGGCACCCAGCGCCTGCGAATAAATACTTTGAAACGAAAGAGAAGAATCAGACAGATAAATCTTCTCAAGCGCTTTTTTCAGGTTTTCAAAATCAGCGGGGTCTGTGGGAAAAACAGACGCAAATACCATTGGCTTGACGATTTGATAACCGGGAAGTGGCTCGTGAAGATCTTCTTCAGTGACTGTGTCTCCAACCCGGACATTATGGATATCTTTAAGATTTGTGATGATGTACCCGATTTCACCTGCTGTTAACGAATCCTTTCTCGTTAAATCAGGCGTGAATATACCGACTTCCAATGCTTCAAACTTCTGATTGCCGATAGCAAGTCGCATTTTTTTATTTTTAAACGCTTCGCCGCTGAATATTCTGACAAACGCAACAACACCCTTGTGAGTATCGAAATAGGAATCGAAAATAAGTGCTCGCAGTGGCGTGACATTTTTGACAAAATTGCTGCTAGCGTTTATTTTGTCAATGCGTGAAGGAGAAGGGATATCGTTAACAATACGCTCCAATACGTATTCAACATTCTCTCCTGTTTTTGCCGAAACACTGATGATTTCCTCGTCTTTTACTCCCAGAAAATCAACAAGCGCCTGTTTTGTCTTTTCAATTTCTGCATTTGGCATGTCTATCTTATTGACAACCGGGATAATCACCAGGTCTTTCTCAAGCGCTTTGTACGCGTTGGCAATTGTCTGCGCCTGAATGCCCTGCGTCGCATCGACTAATAATATGACTCCCTCCACGCAGGCCAATGTCCGGTCAACTTCATACGAAAAGTCCACGTGGCCGGGAGTGTCAATAAGATTTAAAATGAAGTCTTCCTTTCTGTCACCCTGAACTTGTTTCAGGGTCTGAGTTTCATCAGATGCTGAAATAAATTCAGCATGACGATTAATAATGAGATACTCCATTCTCACCGGCGCCAGTTTGATGGTAATTCCCCTTTCCCGTGAAATCGGATTCCGGTCGAGCATCTGCTCTTCATGGGCATTTTTCTCAACTGTTCCCGTCAGTTCCATCAGCCGGTCCGCGAGCGTCGATTTACCGTGATCAATATGGGCTATAATGGCAAAGTTTCTTATGGTATTCATGGGTATATTATACGGTCTGCGATCCATATTTTCCTTATTGCGTATTTTGCTCTCATCGTATATAAGTGGCGTGGTGGATCGAAAGCTATGAAACCACAGGTGATTATTGTGCTGTCCGGAGGCATCACCCATTCGGGAAAACTTCCCTTTTTTGTCAAACGCCGGCTTGACGAGGCCGGACAGCGCTACTTTGCCGGCGAATCATCGCGCATCATCGTCACGGGGAAATGGAGTTATTTGCTGGATAAACAACCGGCGCGTACCGAAGCGTCTGCCATGGCAGAATATCTCGAAAAACTGGGCGTTCACCGGGAGCATGTATTGGTTGAGGATGAAGCATATGACCTCGTCAGCAGCGCGTTTTTGATCCGGCGGAAAATACTCCGGCCGCGGCGCATGAAGCGCGTTTTTATCATCGGGTCTGACTTTCAGGAAGAACGGGCGCGCTACGTGTGGGATACCGCGCTGGACGAGGATTATACGATCACGTATCAGTTTATACCTTCACACCTGTCGCCGGAACTGCTCTGGCGCTTTTTCGTCTATGAAGGAGAGGTATTGCAAAAAACAAAAGCGCTCTTCACCACGACGGAAAACTTGTCTGCTTCGTATCATACCCGGGCATATCTTCGCCTGCCTTTTTACCATGAACGCATACCGGGCTATCTGCGCACCTTGGTCTGGAGCAAACGGATCGGCCGGCAATCAGCATCGGCTGCGCATTACTCCCTCCGCTCGATTTATAAAAAGCGGCGGGAATTGTTTGAAAAATACGGCCTGGATCTTAAAAAATACCAGACGCTCAAGGCAGACTTTTGGTCCGGCCGCTTCCTGAACTTTTTAGGCCGTGATGAAAACGGCGCCTATTATTGTCTTAAATTCGCGCTCAAGCCGAAAGATAAACAGACGTTTATCAATGAAATCGACGTTATACGCTGGCTCGGCAAACAAGGAGTAAACTTCGTTCCTGAAATCGTTGACGCAGAGCTAAATCAGGCGCCGCTATGGTACCTCTATCGTGTTGTGAGCGGCAGAAACGCCGGAAAATTTTCAATCAGCTACTCCTTTGACGACAATTTTTATCAGCCGTTTGTTCTGAACCAGCTCATCGGCCAATTAGCGAAGTTACGAACACTCCCCGTTTCACCTCATCTTACATTACCCCGCTGGGATAAAGACCGGTACACGCGCGTAATCAACCGCATAATGGAAAAATTGTCTGATGATACTTCGGTGTTATCAGAGAGGCTCCGGGCTCGTGTACTTGAATATGTTATCAACGCCATAGAAGCCGTTGATACCGCGCCGGTCGTTTTGTCCCACAGCGATCTTCATCCGGCAAATATTCTCGTCTCTACGAGCAAACGCTCGGTCTACCTGATCGACTTTGAACATGTCGCATATAATACCATTGCTTTTGATTTTTGCTTTATTTATCTCTTTTCGTGGGACCGTCCTGAATTTCAGAAAGATCTTAAGTCAAAATTTCTTGAATCGCTTACCGGGAAGGAACGTGAATCGTTCCGCCGCGTCTTTCCGGTAACCTACTGTTACTTTCTCATATGGCTCCTCGATTTTGTCGTGCAATGGCGTACCCGCGCGGGAGATGAACGATACCGGCAGGCGCTCACGTATATTCATACGGCACTTCGGGATATTGTAAGGCGTACACCGGCACAAACTTCATAAACTTATGCATGAAATTCACGGAACATCAGTGCTGATACTTGGGTTCGGACGGGAGGGGCAAAGCGTCTATCGATTTATAAAAAAAAACGCGCCAGAAATTCGAATCGCCGTAGCCGATCAAAAGCCGATTATGAACCCGCCGGATGATATCGGCGAAGCATTGGTTGGAAAAGATTATCTTACAACCATCCATGCCTACGATACGGTCGTCCGCTCCCCGGGCATTCCGCTCTTGTTGCCGGAACTGAAAAACGCGCGTTTTGTTACGACGGCAACCAACCTGTTTTTCGCCAACTGTCCGGGAAAAATAATCGGCGTGACCGGCACCAAAGGGAAAAGCACGACCAGCTCCTTGATACATGCACTGCTTTCGGCGCATCTGCCTGACGTCCGGCTCGTCGGGAATATTGGCATTCCGGCGCTCGATACGCTCGAAGGGGCAACGGGCGAAACCGTGTTTATTGACGAATTGTCCAGTTTCCAGCTCGCTGATATACGGTATAGTCCTCAAATAGCAGTTCTGCTCGCAATTCACCACGAACACCTCGATCTGCATGGATCCCATGAAGCATATTTGGCGGCGAAAACAAACAGTATCCGATACCAGTCAGATAACGATGTGGTAGTATACAACCCTGCGCACGGCACCACGAAGCAAATTGCTGAAGAAAGTAAGGCGCGCAAAAAAACGTTCTCCCTCAAAAAAATAGCAGACTCGACTGCATGGGTTGAAAACGACAGAATAATGGTCCGGCACCAAAACACGGCACAAACCGTGCTGACGGTTGACCAGCTGCCCGTAAAAGGAATCGGCAACGTGGAAAATACACTTGCTGCACTCGTTGTTGCAAATGAATTTAACATACCGATAGAAAAAATCATTCGTTCCGTCCGGTCATTCCGTCCGTTACCGAACCGTCTGCAAACCGTCGGTACGTATCGCGGCATTACCTTTATCAACGATTCTGCGGCAACGACGCCGGAAGCGGCGATTAATGCGCTTGAAACGTTTGGTGATAAGGTAACAACGCTTATCGT
>DATEBW010000080.1:0-13492 GCA_035287165.1 Patescibacteria group bacterium
TGTGCCGCATGGGCGGTTCCTAATTGGTCGTCCTGCACTGCGTAAAGAACACGATTTTTCAATAAATCCTGAATTTCCTCTTTGCCAAACCCGACGACCAGAATGATGGGGGAAAAACCTGCCTGTTCGATAATTTCAACGCTGCGCTCGATCATCGGCTTGCCGCCGACAGGAAGCATTACCTTGTTATGCTTTTGCGAATTCATCCGGGTGCCTTTTCCTGCGGCAAGAATGATAGCTGCCGCAGGAATGCGATACGAATCTACGAATACCATCCGAATGATCCGAAGTTCATCAACAGAGTATTCGGATAATTCGGATGCAATTAGAATTATTCAGATCGCGTAATTTCAGCTCCTAATTGCCGGAGGCGCTCATCAATCCTTTCATAGCCGCGTTCTATCATTTCTGCATTGTCTATGGTACTTTCACCTTCGCCAATCATGGCTGCAAGTACCAGCGCCATGCCCGCGCGGATATCGGGTGAGGCGAGGTGTCTTCCGGTCAAAACAGTAGGACCGTTTACCAGTACCCGGTGCGGGTCGCATATGGTGATTTGCGCGCCCATTCTGATGAGCTTGTCGACGAAAAACATACGCGATTCATAGAGCGGATCGTGAAAGAGCGTTTCACCGCGCGCTTGCGTAGCGAGAACTATAAAAGGGCTCATCAAGTCGGTCGGAAATCCGGGATGCGGCATCGCCTGGACGCGCTTCTCCGGAGAAAACAAGCCAGACCGCTTCACCTGCAACGAATGGTCCTTAGCCTGCAGGTCCACTCCCATCGCTGATAATACCCGTAACGGTGCAGTCAGATCATCGGGATTTCCCCCGGTAATTTCAATATTCCCTGCAGTTGCGGCAGCCATGACTGCAAATGTCCCCATTTCTATATAGTCGGGAATGACGGTGTGGTTAACGGCTTGCAGCGGTATTTTCCCCCGGACGGTAATAGAATGCCCACCCGCGCCCTCAACGGACGCGCCTGCTTTTTGCAGAAACGTACACAGGTCAAAGACGTGCGGCTCTGTTGCCGCGTTATGGATAGTTACCGTCTTTCCTTCACCTATACTCGCCATAATGAGATTCTCCGTTCCGGTAACTGACGGTTCATCTAAAAAAATGCTTACTGACGACGGGCTTTCTTCGCGGCTTAATATATAGGTGTCATCGGAGATTTTACAGGACGCGCCGAGCGCCTTCATTGCAGTCAAGTGCGTATCTATACTCCGTTTCCCGATCACGTCGCCGCCGGGATGCGGCAATTCCACGCGGCCGAAGCGCGCATAGAGCGGGCCGAGGAAAAGTACTGACGCGCGCAGTTTTTCCGCAAGCTCTAACGGAATGCTGAATCCCGTTACCTTGCCTGTATCGATGGTAACCGTATGCCGCTCCGAACGGTTGACGCGCGCACCTAGATGTTCAAGAATCTCCAGCATGACCGCAACATCGCTTATATCGGGAACGTTGGTCAAAGTAGTTTCCCCATCCACCAATAAAGTTGACGCCATGATTGGTAGCACGGCATTCTTATTACCGGCCACATGGATACTACCCGAAAGTTTTTTACCACCTTGTATAATATAACTAGACATAGCCCTACGAACTACTAATCATTACGAATATACGAATGCATTCACTATAGATTGTAGATTTAAATTATCAATCATATATCTGAAATCATAAATGTATCTGATTCGTATATTCGTATCTTTTCGTAATTCGTAGGGAATTTCAAAACCCAACGAGTACCACTTCTTCGTGCAGATCAACGCCGAATTTTTCTTTCACTTTTTCTTTTGCCGTGTCTATTAATCTCTTAATATCAGCTGCCGTTGCGCCGCCGAGGTTGAGGATAAAATTTGCGTGTTCGTCAGAAAACTTCGCGTTCCCGATCTGATGGCCTTTTAATCCGCACTGGTCAACGAGATAGCCCGCCGAGCGTGTTTTATTCGGCGTTTCGATCCGGCGCGCGTCTTCCGGAGAGATATTCCGGAATGTGCAGCCTGCCGTGGGGTATCCTTTCGGCTGCGTCTCATGACGGTATTTCATCGCCGCTTCGGCTTTTGCCCATATAGCGTCTTTTTCATCCGCCCGCTGGTCCAACTTTACGACGACGGACACGACGACATCCTTGCTGTGCTGGATCGTGCTTTCATCATAGCCGAATTGGAAATATGACTGCGGTACGGTTTTCAACTCCCCCTCCAGTGTCAGGAGCTCTGCCTCGGCGACGTGGTCGCCGAAAAAGTCGTTTTGATTCATGTTGTGCGCATTTATGTACATGGCGCCGCCCACCGTTCCGGGCTGGCCTAAAAAGTTTTCGAGTCCGGACATCGCCTGATCGCAGGTATATCGCACCAAACGGTTGGTGAGAACCCCGGCGTCGGCGCGGACGAACGCCTGCCGTTCAGGCTTTTCGTCTAGTCCCGCAACGCTTCCCTTCAGGGCGGTCATGGTAATCGTGTTCATTTTGTTTTTAATGACGAGGCCGCGGAACCCGCTATCCGACACCAGGACATTCGTGCCGCCGCCTAATACAAAAACGGGCAGCGAATTTTTCTGCGCATAGCTGACGGCTGAAATTAACTCATCCCGCGTCTCTGCTACGGCAAAGTAATCGGCACTCCCACCGATTCGCCAGTTGGTATATTGGGAAAGGGGTATGTTTTTTTGGATAGTCATAATGGTAGAGATTAGAAGTTTGAAGTTAGAAAATCGAAACTGAAACTCGATATATTGATAAATTGAAGTTTAAATATTCGACTACGATCACATCGATGATAAATGATTCAGGTTTCAATTTCCAGCTTCAAATTTCTAACATCTAATTTCGCTTTGTATTGTTCAGTTCATCAATTTCCCCTTGCCACGTATAGATGTCTCCGGCACCCATGGTGATAAGTATATCATTTGGCCGCAGGAGACGCAGGTATTTTGTTACAAACTCGGTTGGAGAAGAAACCGCATAAACATTCTTGTGGTATTTAGCAATATCTTTTGCAAGGCGCTCATGGTCAATCCGGTTGTCCTGTTTTTCTCGGGCTGAAGCGAAAATCGGTGCAATAAATACGATGTCGGCTCCAGAAAAGCATGACGAAAACTCGTCTCGCAGCGCGATCGTACGGGAATATGTGTGCGGCTGGAATATAACGATAATCCTGCGAGCAGGAAACCGTGTGCGTGCAGCTTCAAGGGTTGCGATGATTTCGCGCGGATGGTGTGCATAATCATCAAAAAACAGGATATTGTTATGTAAGCCGATAGGTTCAAACCGTCGTTTTGTACCGATAAACGTCTGTAAACTGTCTCGGATACGATTCCAGTCCAGTCCGGTAAGAAACCCGCACAGGATAACTGCGGCAGCGTTCTGAACATTGTGTTTTCCATAGATCGGTAAATCATATGCATATTTTTTTGAACGATATGATAAGAGAACTTTGTTTGTGCCGTTTATTATGGAAGAGTGCATAATTCGACAATCAGCTTCTTTCGCAAATCCGTAGGTAATTTTTTTACTTGCAATTCTGTTGCTAATTGCACGAACATGCTCATCGTCTGCGTTTAACAGCACGTATCCCGTAGACGAAACACGGTTGGCAAACATAATAAACGCATCCTGAATTTCCTCCAGTGATTGAAACACGTCCGGATGATCATAGTCAATGGTATTGATGATCGCGATATGGGGCGAAAGGTATAGAAAGCGTGGCGACTTATCACCTGTAGGATCTGCAACGTATTCATCTGCTTCTGCGACAAAATAATCTCCTTTTCCATAATGTCCTGACGTCCCGAGACTCATAATTTCCGGTGTACCTACGGCAAAGGACGGATCTTTTCTGTTATGCATCAGCATATGCGCGATCATGCTCGCGATCGTGGTTTTTCCATGAGTACCGGCGACGGCAATCGTCTTTTTTCCGGAAGAAAATAATGCGAGCGCCTGTGCATGGTTCATTACTCGAATATGATGCTTTTTCGCGGCAACGCATTCCGGATTGGTAATCCCGCCGTGCGCACCGGTGTAGACAACTAAATCAGGCAACGGCCTCATAGTATCAAAGACTTCAAGCTTAAATCTTGAAGTAACAGGGATCTGATATTTTGCGAGTATTCGATCTGTTTGAAATTCTTCGTCAATATCTGATCCGCTCACGCGCTTGCCCATTTCCTTCGCCATTACTGCTAATGCCGCCATACCAACGCCCTTGACGCCGACAAAGTGAATGGTCCTGATTTTGCGTAAATCGACATCGAATGTCGAAGGCATCGCCACAGTCTTGTTTGATAATTTGTTCATTGTTTATTGCTCTTTTGATAATGATATAAAACTTACTATTTCGTTTTTCTTATCCGTATTGCCGTCTCTTCGAAAAGATACGAATCGCTCATGATCGCATGATGTGCAATAAAAACGATAATCAATATGCTCTCGTAAAACTCCTTTATTAGTAAGTTGCTTAAAGTTACCGTAAGCCAAATTCAGATGAGGCTCCCCTTCAATCCCGGCAACCATCTGCGGATCTTCACCAAATACCGAGATGAATTGGTTAGCCCGATCCTCGGGAACGGAATAGCAACACATACCAATCGATGGTCCGAATGCAGCGATCAAGCGTTCTGCTCTTCCCCCATGATCAATAATATACCGTACGGCATGTTCGATAATCCGGCCACGCGTTCCCTTCCATCCCGCATGCACCGCGCCGACAATCTGTGCTGACGGCTCATACAACAGTATCGGCACGCAATCGGCAGTACGAACTCCAACGGCAATGCCGGGTGTACCGGTAAGTAATCCATCAGCGATGAATTCTCGATTTCTATTGGCTAAATCAATAAATATCACTGCTGTCCCGTGTTTCTGTGTCGGAAATACGATGTTGATGCCTTGTAACTCCTGAAGAGGAGTGCTTTTAGTGCTAAAGCCGTGCTCGATGTTCAGAAATTGTGACAAGAGAGATGATTGTAATAATCGGTTCATGCTTAATTGTTAAATGATTTAAATTATTTTATTTTCTACTCGGATAACTTACTCGTTTTGACCATATGTATGGCTTGTTGTTCATTGTTCATTCATTTGCTTTATTGACCTCTCCACCTCTTTTTTCTCATCCCACGGTACTTCCTCACGTCCCCGCGTCATGAATCGCTGGTGGCCGATACCGGTAAGGAGTATCAAGTCTCCATTCTTAGCTAAAGTTACCGCTTTTCCGATCGCCTCGCTCCGATCGGGAATAATCAAGAGCAACTGATGATTGATAGTTGATGATTGATGATTGATGCCGTCCTCTAATTGGCGGATGATATCCGTAACGTTTTCGGTGCCGTAGTCTTCTTCGGTAAGTATAATCACGTCGTCGTACCGCGCGGCAATTTCTCCCATGAGGGGCCGTTTGCTCCGGTCCCTGCCGCCGCAGGCGCCGAAGACGTGAATCAAACGTCCCTTAACGGTTGGTTTGAGCGTCTTTAAAACGTTTTCAAACGCATAGGGAGTATGCGCATAGTCGATAATGACGCGAAACCCTTTTCCGGTATTCACTTCTTCCATTCTCCCGCGAACGCCGGTAAACGACGGTAAAGCCGAACGAATGGTAACATTAGAGATTTTTAAAGCTTGTGCAACACTAATTGCAGCAAGACAGTTTAGTTTATTATAATCACCTGCCAACGATGTTGAAAAAGGGAAATTCTGCAACGTAACATTGCCCTTCTTTAATCCAAAAGTAATTTGTTTTCGTAGCTGGTTATTAGTAATTGACAATTTGTTTAGAAATTTGAAATGAGAAATTTGAAATTGATGGGGGAAAATAGCTATGCGAGATTGCTGCAATAGCTTCAATTTAGAGCGCACATACTGTTCCATGGTTTGGTGGTAATCAAGATGCTCATGCGTCACATTTGTCAGCACGCCGACCGTAAACGGAATGCCCCATACGCGGTGCTGGTCCAGCCCATGAGAGGTAACCTCGAGAACAAAATATTCGTCGCCTTGGTTTACTGACTGACGTAACATTTTTTGCAATATCCAGGGGGACGGCGTAGTCGCGTGCAGACCTCGCGCATGTTGCGTATTGCCAACACGGATTTGCACTGTTGAAATCATAGAGACTTTTTTATCTGCCTGCTTGAGAAGGTGGTAAATCAGATGGACTGTCGTCGTCTTGCCGTCGGTGCCGGTCACGCCGATGACGGTTAATTTCCTGTCGGGAAAACCAAAGTAGACATTCGCGAGAACGGCATTTAAGAGATGTGCAAAGTTTTTGAAGGTTCGTAACACAGTTATTTAATCGTGAAAGAAAAATCAACAACAGTATATCCTTTTTCTATATGAGAATATTCAATAATAATTGGGTGAGCATTCGGAATTAATACTTTTGAAATATTCTTCAAATTAAAATACCCTATATTAAATCCTACGGACTTAATAACTCCTCCGTGAGCAACGATTGCAATTGATTCTCTGGGATGTTTGTAAACTATGTTTGAAAACGCTCTGTCCACACGCCGTGAGGCGTCTTTGAATGACTCACCGTCAGGAGATCCGAGAAGGTACCAGTTTTTTCCGGTATTTTTTTTAAAGTGTGGATGATGTTCTATCTCTTTAAAGCTTAACCCCTCCATTAATCCATATGATCGCTCCTTCAACTCCTCCACAAATACAATGGGTAACGAATGATGACGTGCTATTTCCTCTGCGGTTTTTCGGGCACGAATAAGAGGTGATGAATAGATGGCATTAAACGGAATTTTAGAAAGCGATTCTCCCGTTTTTTTAGATTCTTCTAAGCCTTTCTGATTTAGTGGAATATCGCTTGATCCCTGATACCTTCCTGCTTCATTCCAATCAGTCGTCCCGTGCCGAATCAGATAAATTGTGGTTTTCATGAATATATTATAGCGTACTAATGACTAAAAACAGCGGTATGATAAAAGTAGCGTTAACTCTGTAGTGAATAAGATCCTGAATCAAGCTTAAGTACTGAGCGGCAGCGAACGTATTCAGGATGACATGATGTCAATGTGGAATAACAGATATACGTATTTTATCAATTTTATTTCCTTTACTGCGGTGAGATGCCGTAATACGTCAGAAGTTCTTCGGCTATGGAGAAAAAAATCGGCGCGGCAGTCGTCGATCCCCACGGCGAGGTCTCCGGCTCCCGAAGGGTAACGAGCATGACGAATTTCGGATCATCGGCCGGCGCAAAGCCCACAAATGACGCGATCGTTTTATCCGCATCATAGTGCCCTTCGACGGGAACTTGAGCGGTCCCGGTCTTCCCGGCAATACGGTAGCCTTCAGGCACCAACCGTTTTAAGACGCCCTGGTTGACCGCAGCGACCATCATGTTTGTAATGGTCCATGCAGTCGCCGGCTTGTAGAGTTGTCCTTCAACGGCAGGCTTCATTTCAATTACCTCGCCGTCTTCGGCGACGATTTTCTTGACGATCTGCGGCTTGACGAGTTTGCCGCCGTTAGCAATTGCCCCGATCGCCCGCACCATCTGTATTGGCGTCAGCGCGATTCCCTGCCCGAATGACACGGTAGCGACATCGATATCGCGCCATTCATCATCGGCGCGCAAGAATACTTCCGTTTCTTCCTGCAAATCAATTCCCGTCTTCTTCCCGAAGCCCGCATTTTTTAAGAACGAAATGATGCGTGATGACCCCATTTTTTGCGCAACCTGCACCATACCGACATTGGATGAATACTCGAGCACGCCGGTCATCGTCAGCGTACCGTGGTATTCATTGTTCCACGACCGGATACTGTATTCATTTATCTTGATCGGCCCGCTTTCGTCGATGGTGTCCTCGGGAGTAACGATTCGCTCGTCAATCGCCGCCGCCATGATCAATGGCTTAAAAGTCGAGCCGGGCTCGAATGTATCGGCGACTGCCGGATTTCTCCTGAATTCCTCGGGAAATTTCCAGTAAATAGACGGATCGTATGACGGATACGATGCGGAAGCAGTGATGCCGCCGGTTCGGGGATCCATAATAACCACGGTGCCCGCTTTTGCCCCGAACCGCTCCATGCCTTTTTTCAGCTCTTCTTCCACGATAAACTGCACGGTTTTATCCAGATGGAGAACGAGCGCTCTTCCGTTCTTCGGCTCGATTCGTTCGGTTTTTCCGATTATGATAGGGTTCCCCGCCGCGTCGCGCTCCTGACGAAGAAATCCGTTTTTCCCCTGAAGATCTTTGTCGTACATTCCTTCAAGCCCGAAGTACCCCTGATTTTCTCCCTGTTCATTTTTACCGACAAATCCCAGAAGATGTGCTGCCATGGAAGCTTCCGGATAATATCTCTTGTCCTCCCGCTCAAAGCCGATTCCCGCAAGTTCCAGATTCCTCAATTCCTGCGCAACCTCCTCTTCCACGTGATGCTTGAGCGGCACCCAACGGTCATTCTCTGCAAACCGGGATGAAATGGAAGCTTCCTCCTCATTGAGAACTTTCGCCAGTGTCGGAATGATTTGTTCCGGCTCGGGAATATTAATCTTTTCCGCAAAAACGAGGTATGCGGTCTGGTTGCTGGCAAGAGGAGTGCCATCCGCCGCGAGAATATCGCCGCGCGCAGCAGGTATTTCCAGCCGATAGAAATGCTGGGCATCAGCGAGTTCCTGAAGCGATGCATGTGATAGTACCTGCCAATAAAAAAGCCGCACCCATATAACGGTGAAAGCGAGCAGCACCATGACGAAGATAAACCGGAGGCGATACATTTAGTTGTCGCTTCTCATCGCGACAGGCGGTAATTCAAAATAACGGTATTCGGCGGAGCTGAACCCATTACTCTGCGCCTGTTCAGCTATCGCCGTTATGGCAGAAGCTGACGCGATCTGGTGCTTCAGAAACTCGTTGGAAGCACGCAGTCCTTCCATCTCACCATCGATACGCGTCAGATGAACGCCGACTATTGAAAGAGAATGCGATACGACAATCTGCACCAAACTTAATACTATTGTACAGCTGATTAGTACCGAGAGCAATGTTCTTTTTTTCATAATTGTCCTTATGATGTATTTTTTTGTGCAATCCGCAATTTTGCGCTTCGCGACCGGGGATTTGCTTTCCTCTCGCGCCAGGACGCGATGATAGGTTTTTTTGTTATCAGAGACACGCTTGCCCGATTAAATGTTTGCTTTACGATCCGGTCTTCAAGCGAATGGAAGCTGATTACGGCTATCCGTCCGCCCGGCCGGATAATCTCTATCGCATAGGGCAAGGCTTTTTGAATGCCGGCAAGCTCTTTGTTAACGGCCATCCGGACTGCCTGAAAAATTCTTGCCAGCCGGTTTCGTCGTTCCCGCGGCGCCAGGAACGGTGAAACTATTCTTACTAAATCCGTGGTTCTGCTGAACGGCCTGGCGCGAACGATGGCGCCTGCGAGTTCTCCTGCATTCTCGTCCTCGGCAAACCTGGTGAACACATCGGCCAATGCCGATTCAGAACTTCGGTTCAACAGCTCCATCGCCGTTACCGAAGCCGGATCCTGGTCAAAGCGCATATCGAGCTCCTCATCCTGCGAGAAGCTGAATCCCCGTCCGCTTTCATTCAGTTGCCAGCTCGAAAAACCTAAATCGAAGAGCACGCCGTCTGCAGGGATAAATCCGTGTGCAGCCGCAATTTCCTTGATTTGCACGTAGCTGGCTTGGACGATGTGTATCTGTTCTGGTAAGGTGCGTTGTGCTGCCAGGGCTTCTCGGGCTAGAGTAACTGTTTCTGCATCCCGTTCAATCCCGAGCACTTTCCCGCCCCGCCCGGCGATTGCCCGCGCATGTCCTCCGAATCCGTACGTCGCATCTATATAGCGTTTCCCTTTCCTGACATCCAATCCGGACAGTATCTCCTCAACGAGAATCGGCAGGTGTTTGTTCATATTCCCTTATTCAATTGTTTTGACTCTTGTTCCCACCGGGATTTATCCCACATTTCAAAATGATCGCCGAGTCCGACGATCACTATTTCTTTTGACAGACCTCCGTATTCTGCGAGAAACGGCGGAATCACGGCTCGTCCTTGTTTATCAAACGGCACAATCGTGGCGTTTGCAAAAATAAACCGTCGTAATCTTCGCGCTTCCGCATCTTTTGTCGGCATGTGAAGGTACGATTCGACCGATTGTTCCCATGCTTTTACTTCGTATCCGACAATGCACCGGTCAAATCCTTTGCTTAATACCACCTGTCGGTTCGTCAGCAGTGAATAAATTTTGGTCGGCAGGGACACTCTGTTTTTAGGGATCCCCAATGCACTTTGATATTCTCCGACGAACATAAAGTCAACTATTTTATTACTAAAATCCTCATCGTATAGTTGAACCGGCCAGGTTCGACCATCTCTTGAGTAATTCCTGCTTAATCTTTTCTGTATCGATGTTTTTATTCTCTTGCATCGCACCCCAAGTATCTTTCTCTTTTTCACCACTTGTATCCATATTAGGCCAATTTATTCCTTATGTCAACACCGTTATGTAGCGTAACAAAGGGATTTCATGCACTAAAACAGGGGTTAAGAACCACGGGGATTTTCTTTATGTGAGGTATCGGAATGTGCCGGCGGGAAGACTTTGGCTACACTTCTTCAAATGATTCCTTAACTACGCGAGCTTTCCCGTCAGGAGTCAGAAGTTTGAGCGTCACCTTAAAATCATGGACGCCGGTGTCATAGGTGCATCGGCCGCCGGTCGAACAGGTACCCAGTTCGATGTCCCGCTCAAATTCGTCCTGGCCGTCGGTCAAGTCGATAGGCTTGGAACCTGATAACGTGCCTTTTGGGCCCTTATCCGTCTGGTAAGACAATTCATACTCAATACTGCTGTAACGGCCGCCGAGACCGGCAACCGACAACGTCACCGCAGTACCTGCCTTGTTTTTCGTCAGCGATACGCTCACCTGATCATCCTCTTCTTCTATAAGCGCGGTCGTAGGAGTCGGCGTTACGTCAACTGCCGTTTCCGGGGCATTCTTCCTTCCGACTCCCCACACGACTGCCGCCGCAATTATAATTGCCAGTATTACTCCTCCGCCGATAATCATCAGTTGTTTTTTCTCCATGATATGATTTATCATCGGTTATTCATAAATTCTCGGCGCGCGCAGCGTCCGTTCGGCAATATTCTCAATATATGTGGTCAGTTCTTCTTGCGTATCTTCATCCTCGCCCAAAAAACCCAACACAACAAGCAAGTGCCGCTTAAATTTGTCAACCAGCACCGGCTCTTTGGTATTCATTTTATGCAGCGACGTCAAGAGCACTTCATACACTCCTTCGTTTTCCTGATCCTCCCGGGTCATAATGTCGACGAGCTCGCACATCTCATATGCCTTGCCGATCGTATTCAGTTCAGCCTTTATTTTGGAAAACGTGTCTACTACCTGTGCTTCAATGATGATGTCAACGAAATTTTTTGACGGGTGCAGAAAGAATTCAACGTGATTAAATAATTCGAGGGCAAACGCGCGGCGGCTCGTGATCCGGCGGACTCCTTTTCCTATCACCGTAATTTTTCCGTACTCGCGCGTGAAAATAGTCAGCAGTTTATCTGCTTCTTTATAATTCCGACGCTTAATAATAATGCCACGAACCCGGTAGTTATCCATAATTGTAAATAATACGAAGAAAAAATACTAAATTCAAAATTCGAAGTTCCAAATAAATCATAAATTCTAATATCAAAATTCAAAACGTTTAGAATTTAGCATTTGAGATTTGTAATTTGTTTGGAACTTAGAATTTAGGATTTAGAATTTAGCAATATATTCGTATTTATTCGTAATCAGTAGAACGACTACAATTTATAGAGCACTTCCCGGTCCGTTATTAAATTAAACACTTCTTTTTCCTTCCCGTTTATTACCATGGTATATTCATGGCCTTCGGTGCCGGGTTGTTTTTGTATCAGCAGCCGGTAAGAATCATCCATCTTAAACGGCAGTTCGTACTTCACTATGACCTGGCTTGATCCTTCGGGACGAACCGTTAAAAATCCTTCAAATACGGTCTTTTCCAGATCTTCGGTCGTCGTCGATTCAATGCCTTCCTGGTCAGCTCCGGTAAATTCAACCAGTTTGCTCCCTTTCGGAACATAGATACGAAGCCAGTTCCGCAGAAGGCCGTTTAAACAGAGGCCGCCGCCGAGCAAACTACAGTTGGACGGCGGAGAAGGGTTTTTATAATCTATCGTGAGCGTCTTGGTAACCGTTCCGTCGTTGGCTACCTCTATTTCCTGCCGGATGTAGTGTTTAACAAACATGTTGGATTTTGCGCCCGCGAAGTTTGTGTCATTGATATGCAGGTAATCACCGTCATAATCGGCAATTCTACCGGCGAAATTCAGCGTTTCAAACGCCGCCTGCCCCTCCGGTTCTTTCATATAAACGAGAATGTGCTTTTCATTCAACTCCTTGATGAATGTCTGGGTCAGCGGCCCCCAGTACTGGCCGGGCGATACGCCGAGCGCTTTTTTCATGAGATTCAAAAGCAGGCGGCCGAGAATATCCTTGCGTTCTTCACGGACGTGACCCACCGGACGGTCAGCAAACTCTTCCAGTTCATAGACTACCTGCGGGCAGCCGTCACAACGCTCATCCGGCTGGATGGAAAAATTCGTATTGTATTCGGGTACAAATACCTCACCGTCGAGGACGCGCATCGCCTCAACGAGCACGTGAGTATCTACCGCAACAATGCCGTCGTACTTGGGCGGATTGGATACATTTTTCAATAATGCCTCAAATTGCTGCATGCTGTCGTAAAAATCGGGCGATATATTGCTGTCGCGGAGATTGGCGTAGAAGACCCCTTTGTGGTATTTCAAAATTTCTTCGGGCGCAGCGATGCGTTTAACCTGCTGTTCATCGAGTACATAAATATCTTCTGATTTCTCTACAATTAATTTGCCTTTGTCTATCTGGAAGAGCGCATACGCCGTAATAAATCCGCCGGTGGCGCGCAGTTCTTTATCGTTCTGAAAAAGGACGAGGTATCGTTTCGGCTCCGGCTCACCCATTAAAGACGGCAATTGCTCAAGCAAAGGCTGGGCGTTGAGAAAGAATGCGATTGCTTCAGAGGCAGTAGTTTGAGCTTCGGCGATCGGAGCGCGAACGGCGCGGTCTCCCACTTTTGACGGGTAACGCCCGGGTTCTATCTGATCAATCGCCTCTTTTGCTACACGCAGATGCTCGGCGATTTTACCTATGTTCGGCGTAATTTTGTCAAATGTCGCAACCGCAGTCTCTATACGCTGATCTGCGGGCTGGTCAACAAAAGCAGAGTCTCCTTCGGTAAATCCGAGTAAATCGGCGTAGGGAGTGACCGATTCAAGGGCGATTTTTCCTGCGGCAACAAATTCCTCCGCTGCTGTCATGCCATGCTCACCGTCACGGTAATATCCGCCGATGAAAGGCACCAGGCGAGTCCAGGAAAGCTTGCCATAACTGGCTTCGAGTTCTTCAAGCTTGGACGCCAGCTGGTTA
>DATEBW010000081.1:0-3102 GCA_035287165.1 Patescibacteria group bacterium
GGGGATTTTTACGGCGCGGGGTATGGCTCGTACTGGTTTTTTGGATTTCTCTGGGTGCATATTCTTCTTTTACCGCCGGTTTTAGGCTGGTTGATGACCGCGCATTATTCACGCCGGAAGTTTCCCGTGAGCCCCGGTACCGGGAAGGGCATTATTATCTGGGGAATTTTTACTGGCGTAGTGGTGATCTTTCCCGCGCCGAGGAGCATTTTACGCACGCATCGAAGGAGGATACATCAGTTATTTCATTTCATGATTATCATTCAGCCGTAATAAATCTTGCCGGAGTATATTTCGGGCAGAAGCGGTTCGAAGAAGCGGATGCGCTGCTTGCCGGCATTCAGGATGAAGTGTACGGTATGAATCGGGAATTAGTTTTGTATAACCGCGCCACTATAGCCTACGAACGGGGAGATTATGATGAAGCGGTGAGTTTACTGGAACAACTCCCGCGCCCCTTTTCGCGCGTTGAGTATGCCCGCTTTTACGGTCTGATTAAAGATTCGTTAGATCAGAAAAACAGGAATCCGGAGTAAAGTTCAGACTGATATTATTGAAGCCGGCACTAATTTGAGATTGAATCGTACTTTCGGTCCTCGCAATGACCAGACGCGCAGGCTCCGATAGAAATATCATTTAAAGCTGCCCACTTGTTCAAGCAAAGTGATTGTCGTATCATATCTCCATGAAAGTTTACGTCGGCGCAGACCACCGGGGATTTGCTTTGAAAGAAAAACTTAAAGATTGGCTTTCTGAAAAGGGCTATACAGTGGTCGACTGCGGAAATACCGTACATGATCCGGATGACGACTATCCGGATTTTGCCTCGGCCGTTGCGAAGAATGTCCGGAAGAACCATGAAGACCGGGGGATAGTGATTTGCGGATCAGCGATGGGCGTCGGCATCACGGCCAATAAATTTAAAGGGATCCGCTGCGGAGTGGGGATAAACGTAGAAGATGTCCATCATGGCAGGGATCATGACGATATCAATGTATTGGGATTATCCTCGGATTATGTTGATCCCGAGGTATCATTGGAAATGACAACAATGTTTTTAGAAACGCCGTTCAACCAAGGCGAGCGCCACGTACGACGCCTGAAGAAGATAGAAAAAATAGAAAGCGAAGTATTCAAAGCCCGTTTATAACCTCGTTAAATCCCGTTTTCCCGTTGGATTCCCAGAAGCATCAGTACCTGCTCTTTGCGATATCGTCGGTCGCCGCGCGAATTGATCCGAATAGCGGGCAGTTTCCCTTTTTTACCCCAACGCTTAATCGTCAGAGGCGAAACGCGGAGCACTTCGGCTACTTCACGCACGGTGAGAAGATCGGGCAAGGAGTCAAGATTGAGGCGTTTTGTATCATCTGCACTCATAGTGATTCGGAGTATATCACACCAATGTCAAACTAGCAATAAAGCAATAGAACAATAGAATAAAGAATCAAAAAGATTTATGATTTAAGATTTCAGACCAGGACGCAAAACCCATATTACTAATAAACCTGAATTACGAAATTAAGTGACTTTAGGAAAACTGTCATCCTGAATACGTTCGCTGTCGCTTAAGTACTATAGCTTGTTTCAGGATCAAGAGAACAAAGATGCTGATCTCGCCTATGGCGGGACGGCATGACAAGCCTGAATTCCATAATTCGCATTTATAAGGAACAGAGAAGAACGAAGTGCTTACCCCGACGACCTGACGGTGTCGGGATTTCGACTGAAACATCGGGACAACGAATTCTTACTGCAATTTAAACGTTGAGGTTTTCGTGCGGGAAGACCGTCTTCTCCACATCCGATAGAGGACAAACAGCGGTATCCAGATGATGCTATAGACCACGAGCCAGATGACCAGAGTGCCGAGCTTTTGCAGATGAGTTAAAACGCTTCTGACGGCCTGTTTGAAAATGACCGCCGGGCGCCAGCTTTCGCTCGGGGCGTAGGGAAGTGCAAGTTCATCGGTAGAGAGGTATACCGTGACTTTGGCAAGCCGCGATGTCTGCGACAAATATTGCTGCTGTCCTTTAAGAGAATCAATCTGGTCCTGCAACTGGAAGATCTGCTGCTGAATTTGGATCATATCGCTTATTTCTACGGTCTGTGCCATCAACTGTTCCATACGGAATTTATTTCCTTCCAAAATACGCAGGCGCTCGCCAATATCCTGAAATTGATCGGTAACATCGGTGCCTTGTAAATTTTCCGAAACTACTTTGACCGAAAGCTCACGGAAATACGCGAGCGTTGTTTCAAAATTTTCTGCGGGCACTCGTACCGTTATTGTGCCGTTTGCCGCATCAATCGGATTGCTGATGTTCGCGTCTACCATATAGCCGCCGAGAGACTCGGCGTGGCTCTTGATCATTTGCACCGTTTGGCTCACATTCTTAACCAAAAGTGACAGGTTTGAGTGCTGCACTACCATCCGGTCCGCTGTGTCTGTCGGCGTGAATTCCTGCTGGATCGGCGGCATAAATGATCTGTCTGCCGTGGTAGAATACTTCATATTCGGTGCGCCCAGACTAAACTGAGTCGCGCCATACGATGGCTCGAACGATTCGTACACGGGCATTCTGTTTACCGATACTCCCAACATGCCGAATACGGATTGTTTCATCAGCCAGTATAAAATAACGATGATAAGAACGGTGGAGAGCTTATGGGTCCTGACCCACGTTATAAATTTATTCAGCAGTTTCTTCATGGTGAAATTATTTAAATACGCTGCCTAAAACCGATCTGATCCAGAAAGCCGCGTACCCAATTGACGCGAGGATTATGGCGATAAGAGATCCGGTTCCGCGACCACCACCTTGAGTTCTTAAGTGTCTGTTGGCGCTTCTGCGGTCCTCATTTGTGTCATACCCGTCATTGACCCCGTCGTTGTCATCATCGTCATCCTGGTCATTTTTGACCCCGTCATTGTCATCATCGTCATCATTACCGTCATTAACCCCGTCATTGTCGTCGTCATCGTCATTGTTGTTATCAATACCGTCATTGTCAAAATCATCGTCACCGGGTTCGTCGCGGTCATCATCGTCGGATTGATTACCACCTGTTCCCGGCGGGCGCGGCGTATTGGTGGGTAGAGGA
>DATEBW010000082.1:0-4280 GCA_035287165.1 Patescibacteria group bacterium
TCATCCCGCGCCGGCGGCGTTTACCGGAAAACCTGTTGCGATTGGCGGATCAAAAGGGCGTGACCGTGCAACGGGCGCAGGAGGCGCGATGGTTGTTGAAGCATTAGTGAAGAAACGAGGAAAAAACCCGAGAGACTAAAAAGTTGCCGTGCAAGGCTTCGGCAATGTTGGGTATCACGTTGCCCGGGAACTTCGCGTGCGGGGGTTTCGAATCGTTGCTTTATCGGATAGTAAAGGCGGCATTGCTATAAATAACAACCGCGATTCTTTAGATATAGAAGAAGTCAGCCGCTGTAAACAGGAAAAGGGTTATTTGGCCGGCTGTTATTGTGTCGGCGGCGTCTGCGATCTTCGCTATGGGAGAAAAATAAGTAATGAAGAACTACTTGAACTTGACGTTGACATTCTGATTCCCGCCGCTTTGGAAGACGTGATCCATGAGAAAAATGCGGACAGAGTGAAAGCTCCGGTCATAGTTGAACTGGCCAATAATCCGATTACATCAGAGGCAGATGAAATTTTGAACAGTAAAAAGAAAGTAGTTGTTCCCGACGTTCTTGCCAACGCCGGCGGTGTGACGGTTTCGTATTTTGAATGGCTGCAGAATCGGCAGGGCTCCTCTTGGGAAGAAAAAGAAGTGATGGAAAAACTTGAGAAAAAAATGCAAGAGGCGTTTGAAGAGGTATGGAATATTTCAAGAGAGAAAACTACCAGTTTACGGACGGCGGGGTACTTTGCTGCTTTAAAAAAACTCAACAATCCCCATCTCTTAAAAGACCAACAAAAAAACCTACTTTACCCGTGAGACTAATTTGCGAACTAGCTCTCCTGCTCCAGCTATGGTAGCTCCTCCCAGCAATTCTCCAAGTGCTTTCAATTGCTCCTGTTCACTTTCACGTACAATCGATCCTTGCCGTTCTTTCGCTTGTGCTATATTGGCAGTCATGTTATCGATTTTTTCGCACGGATTTGCTAATTGAGATAAATCAGCTTCTCCACATGCCTGTTTATAAAGTTCCTCACTCGCTACTGCCAATTGTGCTTTACCATCATCAATCTGTTGCACAGGTCCAGAAACCCTTTCATTAAAACGAAATATCTCATACCCCGCCTTTGCTAACCCAGCCCCCACCAAAGCTCCTCCTCCTATAAGGAGACCACCGCCTGCCAATCTTAAAAAGTTCCTTCTTTCCAAATCTACCTCTTCCGAAGTTTCTTCAGGAACTAATTGGTAGTAGTCCAATTCTACATATTTCGACATAAGTCCTATATTATCACAGCTTATCAATACTCGTTTTTTATTCTTTTAACCTTTGATCAAGCGCTCCCTTGCCTTCCTGCCTCGATCCTGCTATAATCCTCACAGGTGAAAATAGAGTTTTCGGAGCATGCGATATTACAGAATAAGAAAAGAAAGATTCCAGTTGAATGGATAAAAGATACCGTTTTATACCACTCTGCTTTTAAAATCCGAACTATATGCTTTCGTAGCTTTTAGTTGCGAGTAAGCTATACGTTATTTTAATAGGCAATCTCGATTTTAAAAGCTCCGTTAGGTATACCGTGTTTATTCTGAAACTAAAGGCAAAGGAGTATACAACCTGATTCGATAACGAAAAGCCACAGAAACAGGGAAATTCGAAAAAAGCAATTTGACGATAAGATATTAGAAGTTGTAACGGTAAAAGAAGACAGTTCGATCATTATTGTCACACAATATTTTGTAGGACAGGAAACCGAAGATGAATATACGATACAATAAAAAACAGGATGCTTTGTATATTGATTTGGCACAAGGGACTTATAATGTCAGTAAAAAAATACTGATAGTATTTTAGTGGATATTACGAAGAAAGGAAAAGTGTTAGGTATTGAGATATTGGACGCGTCGAAAAATATTACAAAATTCAGTCCATCTAGAATCATCAGTCAGATAACTTCCCGTCCAACTACGCAATCTCACCGTGTATAACCTTGCCTTCCCGCCTCGATCCTGATATAATCTATCACTTATGGCAGACAGCAGAACACAACCATTCCCCTTGGACAAAATCAGAAACATCGGCATTATTGCCCACATAGACGCGGGCAAGACGACGACGACCGAACGGATACTCTACTATACCGGCAAATCGTACAAAATCGGTGATATTGATGAGGGCACCACGCAGATGGATTGGATGGCGCAGGAAAAGGAACGCGGCATCACCATCGTCGCTGCGGCAACGACGACATTTTGGAAAGATTATCGCATCAATATCATTGATACTCCCGGTCACGTGGACTTCACGGCAGAGGTAGAGCGTGCGTTGCGCGTACTTGACGGCGGCATCACCGTCCTTGACGCAGAAGAAGGCGTGCAGTCCCAATCCGAAACCGTCTGGCACCAGGCAGACAAGTACAAAGTTCCCCGGCTCTGTTTTATCAATAAAATGGATAAAGTCGGCGCTGACTTTCTGGCAACAGTAGAAAGCATTAAAAAACGCCTCGGCGCCCATCCGGCGATCATGGTATTGCCAATCGGCGCAGAATCAACGTTTACCGGTATCGTGGATCTTTTGACGAAAAAAGCCTATGTCTGGGGCAGTGATGAGCTCGGTGCCACCTATGACATCACCGATGAGATTCCGGCTGACATGCAGGAACAGGTCGAAAAATTCCGCAACAAACTCATTGAGCAGATTTCCGAAACGGACGATGCGCTTCTGGAAAAATACCTCGAAGGAACCAAACCGACCATAGACGAACTGAAACAGGCATTGCGAAAAGCAGTTATTGCTTATAAACTCGTGCCGATTTATGCAGGTTCGTCGCTGCGGAATAAGGGCGTTCAGCCGCTGCTTGACGCCGTTGTAGATTATCTTCCCTCACCGCTCGACGTGCCGCCGGTCAGAGGCACTGATCCGAAAACAGCCGAGGAAACCGTCAGGAAACCGTCTCTGCAAGAACCTTTCTCCGCTCTGGCATTTAAGGTACAGCTCGATCCGCATGTCGGAAAGTTGACGTACATTCGTGTCTATTCGGGCGCAATTGATGCAAGCTCCTACATTTATAATGTGACCAAGCGGGAAAAAGAGCGAGTCGGACGGCTCCTTTTAATGCATGCAAACACGCGCGAAGAGATAAAACAGGCAACCGCCGGTGAAATTGTTGCCGTCGTCGGGTTAAAAAGTACCGGAACCGGCGATACGCTGACCGACGAAAAATCGCCTCTGCTTTTAGAAAGCATAACGTTCCCCGATCCGGTTATCTCGCTGGCTATAGAACCGAAAACGAGGGCGGATCAGGAAAAAATGGGCTCTGCGCTGCAACGTCTCGCCGAGGAAGATCCGACGTTTAAAATCCGTACGAACCACGAAACGAACCAGACCATCATTGCGGGCATGGGCGAGCTGCATCTGGAGATTTTGGTCGACCGCATGATGCGCGAATTTAACGTACAAACAAATGTAGGGGCGCCGCAAGTCGCCTATAAAGAAACGATTACGAAAAACGCGCAGGCGGAAGGCAAGTATATCCGCCAGACCGGCGGCCGCGGGCAGTATGGTCATTGTTTTTTGCGTGTCGAACCGCTCGGGCGCGGCGAAGGGTATGAATTTGTGAACGCTATAAAAGGCGCCTCAATTCCCAATGAGTTTATCCCTTCGGTTCAAAAAGGCGTCAAAGAAGCGGTTGAAAAAGGCGTTTATGCGGGATTTCCGGTCGTTGACTTGAAAGTAACCCTCTATGACGGTACGTATCACGAAGTAGATTCATCAGATATCGCTTTTAAAATCGCCGGCTCCATGGCATTGCAGGCTGCGATAAAACAAGCAGGTCCGACTATTTTGGAGCCGATTATGAAGATAGAGGTGACTACTCCCGATGAATTTGTCGGCACCATTATTGGTGACCTTTCCAGTAAGCGGGCGCAGATTCTCGGCACAGAGAAACGGGGCCTTGTCACGATTATCACGGCACACTGTCCGTTGTCCGAACTGACCGGCTATGCCACTACGCTGCGCAGTCTGACCCAGGGACGAGCGATTCCGTATATGGAGCCTTCCCACTACGCTGAATTGCCCAAAAACTTGCAGGAAAAATTAAGGGTTGACAGAAGCAATTAACACGATATAATTACAAGCACAGTAAATAGTTCGGCATGTGACCGTTGATAACTGACAAAAACGCATAAACAACAGTCATTTGTTAATCGTCACATGTTTTTTCATTATGGCAGATAAATTTCAGCGCACCAAACCACACGTTAATATTGGCACCATCGGTCACGTCGACCATGG
>DATEBW010000083.1:0-11887 GCA_035287165.1 Patescibacteria group bacterium
AGCTTCTTGACCAGTCTGAAGCTGAAAAACTTAAAAGCGTCTCTGACATGTTCGGCCCGTCGGTTTCCCCATCATCGCAAATCGCCGGCGCGACACAGCCGTCGATAACGCCTTCTCAACCAGGGCTTAAGACCATTGACCAGATTCGTTCGTCGTTGCCCTATGCCCAGCAGCCGCAAAAAGCCGCCGCGACGGCTCAAGCGGTGCACGCCGACAGCCGGCCGCCCCGCCCCGTCGTTCCGGCGCAACCGACTGGCGTTATTAGCGGATTGCTGCGGGATAATCAAACACCGATCCCCAATATGCTGGTCCATGTTTATGACGCAGCGCACAAACCCGTCCGCCTGTTTAAAACCAATGCGGAAGGGAAATTTACTACATCGATCGTTCTGGCTGCAGGGGATTACTCTGTAGAAATCGAGGATCCGAATGGCCGCTTTGTCTTTAGGCCATTTCCGTTTCGAGTCGGAGATGAGCCGTTACGTCCGTGGCTCATTACTCCGCAAAAGGAGGTACAGTAATGTCAACGCCTATCCGCTCAACCACCCAGCTCTTTGTCGAAATCGCCGACATTACTGACGATATCGTCATCACGCTCGACGGCTCATGCGCAATCATTCTTGAAACCGGCGCCGTAAACTTCGGGCTCCTGTCTAAAGAAGAGCAGGACGCGATTATTTTTGCATTTGCCTCTTTTCTCAACTCGCTTTCGTTTCCGATCCAGATCGTCATTATGTCTAAACGCATGGATGTTTCCGAATATCTCAACTACATCAACCAGGAACAACAAAAACAAAAGTCTATCAAGCTGAAAGAAAAACTGCGTTCGTACTACCAATACATACTCTCGCTTGTGCGGGAAAATACGGTGCTCGAGAAGCGGTTTTTCCTGGTTATTCCGTTTTCTTCATTAGAACTTGGCGTAAAGAGTACAAAGTCCGCTTTTAAACGGCCGAAAAAACTTCCGTACAAAAAAGAGTATATTATCGAGCGGGCAAGAACCACTTTACTGCCAAAACGGGACCATATCATGCGCCAGATTACCCGCATGGGGCTTAAAGCAACACCGTTAACCACGCCGCGACTTGTCTCGCTTTTTTATGAAATATACAATCCGGAAAGCGAAGAAGGCCAGCGCATAGCAGAAGGCGTTGAAGCGCCGATTGTCCAGCCATTAAAAGCAAAGTGAAGAATTTATGATTTATGATTTTTCCATTCTTAAAATCTTAAATCTGAAATCTTAAATCTGAAGAAATCGTATATGTTTTTACTGCCTAAAAAAAAGAAGCAGCAAGCACCGCTTCAGCCAACGACACAGCCGCCCGCCGGCGCTGCGCCGGTACAGAAGCCCCTGCCGCCTCAATCAAAAACAGGGGTACCGGCGCCGGTAACTCAACGCCCAACGCCACCGCAGCATCCCGCGCCGACTACCCAACCGCAAAACCCCACGCAATCGCGGGAACGTTTTGCCGCCGGCATGGTAACGCTTCAGGATGTCGTTGCTCCTGCGGTCGTAGACGTTGATTTTGACCACGTCAAAATCAACGATATGTACTATCGAACACTCTTCGTCACCGGCTACCCGCGGTTCGTATCGGCAAACTGGCTCCATCCGGTTGTTTCGTTTGACCATTCTCTTTTTATTGCCATGTTTATCTATCCCGAGCGCAGCAAGGCGATCCTTGATGATCTGCGGCGAAAAATCGCCGAGATGGAAGCAACGGTCCAGTCAGACATGAAGCGGGGGAAGGTGGTCGATCCTTCGGTGCAGGTTGCGCTCGATGACGCCCTCGCGCTTCAGTCAGAACTGGCAAAAGGTTCGGAGCGTTTTTTCCAGTTCAGCCTCTATGTCACCATTCCGGCAGCGGATATTGACGAATTACGCCAAACAAGCAAACAGGTTGAGTCTGCGCTCGGGTCGCTGCTCCTCATTTCAAAACATGCAACGCTACAACAGGAGGACGGGTTCAAATCAACCATACCCACCGGCGTTGATCGTCTCAAAATCATGCGAAACATGGACACCACGTCGCTCGCAACGACGTTTCCGTTTACCACCGCATCGCTGACGAGCAACCGCGGTATTCTCTATGGGATCAACGAGCACGACGGCAGCCTTGTTGTCTTTGACCGCTTTTCGCTCGAGAACGCGAACGAGCTCGTACTCGCCAAGTCCGGTTCGGGAAAATCGTTCTTTGTTAAACTTGAAAGCGTCCGCTACCTCATGTTCGGCGCAGAAGTGTTTATTATTGATCCTGAAGGGGAGTATAAAGAGCTTTCACGCAGTTTTGGCGGTGAATATATCGATTTCACTTTTAACGCGCCGGTGAAAATAAACCCATTTGACCTTTCGCAGGTTTCGTCTTCCGGGGAGAATGAACTCGGCTTAAAAATACTCTCGCTCCATTCGCTTATGAATGTCATTATGGGCGACCTGACACCGGAAGAAGAATCGATTCTCGACAAGGCGCTTATCAGCACCTATCGCGCCAAAGGAATAACGCCTGATCCGGCAACGCAGAAAAAGGAGCCACCGGTTATGGAAGATCTCTACAAGGCGCTGGTCGGCATGGAAGAACAGCTCGCTATGCGCCTCGCTGCGCGGCTTGAAAAGTTTATCAAAGGCTCGCTCGCCGGTATTTTTAACCAGCAAAGCACGATGAATATTAAAAATCCCCTTACGGTCTTTTGCGTAAAAAGCCTCGAGGCAACGTTAAAACCGATCGCTATGTTTATAATCCTTGATTTTATCTGGACACGGGTTAAACGGACGCTCAAAAAACGCCTCCTGGTCGTAGATGAAGCATGGTATATCATGAAACAAAAACAAGGGGCGGACTTTCTCTACAGTATTGCGAAGCGGGCACGCAAATACTACCTCGGCTTAACGACGATCACGCAGGACGTTGAAGATTTTCTCGAATCCGAACACGGAAAGGCAATTGTCACTAATTCTTCTGTCCAGATGCTCCTCAAGCAGTCGCCGGCGGCTGTTGACAAAATCGCTCAAACTTTTTATCTTTCAGGGGGAGAAAAGCATCTCCTGCTGTCCGCAGATGTCGGCGAAGGGTTGTTCTTTGCCGGTTCTTCTCATGTCGCTATTCGTATTGTCGCGTCGCCGGAAGAATACGAGCTCGTCACCTCAAAACCGTCAGATGTTATGGCGCGCGAAAAACGCATGGAGCAGGAAGGGTGAGGAAAGATTTAAGATTTATCTGGCGAAGCCAGATCCCGCTCCGCGGGATGATTTAAGATTTAGGATTTAGAATAAAGATGTTTTCTGCATTTGCCAAAGGGTTGTCAATGCTCGGCTCGCTGAAAAAAGGAGCGCCCTTAGATAGGGCTCAACACGTAATCAAGTCGGCTCTTAACCGGGAAGCGAGTCGAGGAAAAAGAGGCGTGCAAAATTTATTAGGAGCAACAGAAAAAGGGTTTTCTTCTCTTTTGGGTAGTTCGTCTCAACCGGCAGAGCAGGAAGAGAATCGATCAGTGGGACAGCAGACAGCACGTCAAGTTCAGGGTGAATTTATGCTGTTATTAAAAGGATTCTCCAACCCGGTGACAGCGGTGCCTCTTCTTATTACGCTTGTCCTTGTTCTTATTTTTTTTCTCGCGTTTCAACTTGTTCTTCCTGCGGCGCCGATCCCTGAAGGAGCAGATCGATTTTTATGAGATTTTCCGCGCGCTTCGTTCTTTTTTTCCTTCTCTCATTCCTCGCGGCGTTCTTGGTTTTATTTCGCTTCTTCCGACTCTTGTAACCGAACCGGCATCACGATATGAAGAAAGTTCTGGTTCTTACCGAACCGGAATACTCCGGGCGCCAACGCACCCTTTGTTTCAAAAACCACTTCTTCTTCGCTTCCGGCGCTCAACAGATCAAGTAAGAAGCGGTAATTAAACGCAACGTCAACGGGGTCGCCCTTTTTTTGAATCGGGAGCGTAATTTGGTTCGTTCCTGTTTGCGCCGCGTTTGCCGACACCACCATCTCCTTATCATTGATCGAAAGCCTTACGGTATTGGCCGCCTCTCGGGCAATAACCGACGCAAATTTTACCGCCCTCAACAGCTCATCGCGAGACACGGTTACCGTAGTCTGCGACTCGGTCGGAATGATCTTACGGTAATCAGGAAAAGAACCGCTTATAAGGCGCGCGTTAATACTCACCTGCGGTAGTACGAATCGTATCTGGTTCTTCTTATCCGCAACAGACACTTCGACCGCCTCGCTCTCTTGACCTTGCCACGCATCTACAACTGCTGTTAAAACTCTCGCTGGCACCACTATGCTGTCTTTCCCGCTCATCTTTTCTTCCTTCTTCGTTAATAAAGAAAGTCGAAAGCCGTCGGTCGCCACAAAACGAGTACCTTCCTCCTGTGGCGCAATGAGAATTCCGGTAAGAACAGCGCGTGTCTGGTCTCGGGAAACGGCGAAAACGATTCGCTTGACTACATCCTCAATTGTCTGTCTCTTCATTTTAAATGTTTCTTCAAACCCCTGGCTTTCAATTTGAGGATAATCCTGAACTGCTTCGGTTTTCAAAGAGACCCGTGCCTTTTCTCCCTTCATAACCAGGTTGTTCTGTTCCTGTTCCAAAGATATTTTCTCTCCGGAAAAAGTCGACAGTAGGGACATGGTTGTTTTTGCAGGGAGAAGTATTTTTCCCTCTTTCTCTATCTTTCCGGGTAAGGTAATCGTTATCGTTGCTTCCAGATCACTTGCCGTTAGTGTTATGGTGTCTTTGGTTGCCTGAAGAAGAAACGATTGAAGAGAAGGAATGACTGTCGTACGTGAAGGAAGGAATTTACTCGCAAGAGTCAGTGAACGCGCGAGCTGCTCCTGAAAAACTAATAGTTTCATATTGTTAGTAGTAATAGTAATAGGGGACGTGGAAAAGTGTAATCTTTTTTAGTTTACCTGTCAAGAACGCGAAAAAAGAAAAAAACAGGAGTGGAAAAAAAGAGAAATTAAAAGGGGATAACTAAGTGGATAAGTTAGTAAAAAATGTTGATAAGTTGAAAAGAAGCGCAAAAAACTATCCCCACAAAAGACGCCGGATTTGGGCAAGATGAAGGCGAAGGTGTTCTTTCTTCGGAAGAGAATTACTTATCTTATCAACACCGTGGATAATAGTAGAGTGGTCCCGGCCTCCGAGAAGGGACCCGATAACCGCGTATTCCAGCCCAAGATCCTGGCGTAATATAAACATTAGAAGTTGACGCGGCTCTGCGAAGAGCTGTTTTCTGCTCGGGCTGGTAAGGTGAGAAGGTTTTAGGTCGAAATGCGACGCGAGGATTTCCAACACATGGAGCGGCTTCGTATTTTTTTTACCTCCCTGTACCCCGGCAGCGCCGCCGGAGAGAACCTTATTAACAACACCGACAGAAGTTCCTCCCTGCTCTGTTTCTGAAAAGTAGCGTAAAAGAGCTCCTTCAAGCGCACGGTTGTCTTCAATGGCCGCGGCAAGCTGTTTTGCATCGTCGATCGGTATGGTAATGCCCCGCTCGCGCGCCTTTATGAGAAGAATGGCCGTACGGAGCTCAAAGTTGGGAGGTTGTATGTCGATGGTCAGTCCTCCTTCAAAGCGGGAACGGAGGCGGGCTTCAAGCATATTGATGTCTGCAGGCGGCTTATCAGAGGTGAGGACTATTTGGCCGCCCGCCTGCAGGATGCTGTTAAACGTATGGAAGAATTCTGTTTGCACCGATTCCTTGCCTGCGATGAATTGAACATCATCGACCATAAGGAGTTGAGCGGTGCGGAACTTGCGCTTGAATTGGGCAGAACTTCGTTCTTTGATAGCCTCAATGATCCCGTTGGTAAACTCCTCTCCGGTACAGTAAATAACACGATAATCTGCGTGTTTTGAGAGAAGCGCGATGCCGAGCGCCTGCATAAGATGTGTTTTCCCGACACCGACAGATCCCCAGAGAAAAAGAGGATTGTAAGCCTTGCTCGGTTTGGTGGAAACAGCCTGTGCCGCGGCAAACGCCATTTGATTGCTTTCAGACACAGCAAAACTATTAAACACATACTGGGGATTGAGGCTGTTTTTACGGACAACGGTTTCAAGCGAAGGTTGGGAAGCGGAAAACAACGGACCGGCATCAACTTTTTGCTGATCCTGGGCAAGAAGATCATAGCGGATAGAAAGAGGGCGCTGGAATCGTTCCTCAAGCCGGGTTTTAATAAGGTGCGCAAATCTCGTTTGGAGCATATGAAGGGAATAAGCATTAGGACATTGAATAACCACACCGTTTTTTTGAGAAATATCCAGCGCGGTACCCCTAAAGAACGAGGCAAAATGAGCACGGGAAACCTCGAGCTCTAATTCTCCTAACATTGTTGTCCACAATTGATGAACATCCATATATAAAAACGTTGAAGAGTACGTGGATAAATCAGGCTCATCCTACCTAAGTTATCCACACATGTCAAGGGGCTACTTTACCGGTCGTTACAAATTCTCCGATTCCATCTTCCAACCTCCAACTTAAAATTTCTATTGTTTCTCTCCGCCTTGTCCCTCGAAGCGGGAAACCTTGTGCGAAGGAGGGTTCCTTTGCTCATTGCCCTTTTGTCCCTTTGAGTTAAATAGTATATAATGAATATCGCTGTGAAAAAAACTTCCGACAATGACGAGACGATGCCAAAATCAGACGTGCAGCTTGCATGGGACGCGCCGGTCAGGCCGTATAAAAAGAGGGACAAGAGTTTTTTCCAGACTATTGCCGCGATATTTTTTTTACTCACCGTCATTCTCTTTTTTATCCGTGAATGGCTGATTATCGGGGTCGCACTTGCGGTCGTGTTTGTCGTGTACGTGCTTGCTACAGTGCCGCCGGGCATCGTGACGTATAAAATCACCGATAAAGGCGTGTGGGTGGGGGATCTGTTTTTCCGCTACCTTCATTTGACTGAATATTGGTTTGACGCACAATTGGGGAATACGGTGCTTGTTCTGATTGCCCCAATGAGAACTGCAAGCAGGATAAGCATTGTTATTTTTCCGAAGGATAAAGAAAAAATAGATGCGGCTTTGCGCAAACACCTCGTGTTTCGCGAAAAGCCAATTAAATCATTCATTGACAGCGCCGCTGAATGGATGAGTAAAGCAATACCTCTGGAGGAAAAACATACGTAACCACAGCATAATCTTCAGGTAATCTTTTCTGATTTTGATTAAACCAACGCGGTTTGATATACTTCCCCGAAGGGGGTGAGACTTTATGTCTGAACTATTGAAATTTGTAGGTACTATTGATGGTTTGCCAATGACTAAACAGTTTAATTCTCCGGAGGATACAGAGAGAGAGTTGTTTAAGGGAATTGAGGTAACAACCTCTAATATGTGGCCTCACAAGGAGACACAGGAATATAAAGAGCGTTTAATAAGTGAAGCCGGCGTTGCAACCATAGTAGAAAATTGAAAGAAATTCTTTGCGCCTGTAGTTCAATTGGACAGAACACCAGATTGCGGATCTGGCGGTTGGAGGTTCGAGTCCTCTCGGGCGCACAGCAAAATTTGTTAACGAGGACGAGACGAATCGAGAACGAGTTTAGAAATTTTGCTGCCCTTCCGAAGCGAACATTCAACTGCGAAGCTGTAAGCTTCGAGGTGATTTTGAGCGAAGGAGGGCCGCGGTCAGAACAGTACACGAATAAGCCAGGATGGCGGAATTGGTCAGATCGCGTCTGACGCGACAGGCGCGCACGGATAAAAATAAGCCAGAGTGCTGAAATTGGTCAGATCCTCTAAGCCAGGATGGCGGAATTGGCAGACGCGCACGTTTCAGGGACGTGTCCGAGCAATCGGGTGGAGGTTCAACTCCTCTTCCTGGCACAAGGAAATAGGCTTAATTAATCATTACTCATGGAGGTCGAGCGACGAATAAATGAGGGCGCGAGATCCTGAGTGAAACGAAGGATTCAAGTCCTCTCTCTGGCACCGTATAAAACTCCTCATCCCCGGCGGAAATACTTCACGACCAGCGCGAGCACATCTTTTAATACAAAGAGGCCGATCATGATGCAGATAAAGAAAATCACAAACCATTTGAGCTGGTCGCGCGTTTCAGGAGTCCGTATCTTTTTTGAAAGAAGATATGCGCCGACCACGGCAAAAAATATCAGCAGCCCAAAAGCATTGACGTTCATGCGTTCATTATACTTATATCCGGCAGGTAAAAACAACCATGTATACCACTCTGTCCCCCGCCAGCCGGCGGGTCGGGACTCCGTTAGGCACACCGATTTTAAAAGCAGAGTGGTATATAGAGATAAAGAGACGTCTGAAGATTAGTCGGCCTCTGAAGCTTTCTGGTAAATAATCGAGACGTTGTCTTTGTGCACTACGGACCACTTGTCTCGGATAAGCTGGTCATGCAAACTAAATTGATTGTCTGTGGCACCATTTGCTCCTATAAATTTATAAATATAACCATCGAGCTTAGTAAACAGACCTTGTTCGTTTCTTTGTAAAGGAAGCAACACGGTGGTTATCTGATATTTTACAAACTGTGTTTTATAAGCTTGCCCATCGGCTAAAATAGCATCATAATCCCGCATCGCGTCATTGCTTTCCGATTCACGGGTGATTTCCCACCGCCAACTCGGCATCCGGCCATCTATAAATACTTTCTTTTCCGGCAGTTTCCAAATAAGATATCCTCCCCATCCATAATCGGAAAAAATATTGCCATGAGGCTGATTATTCGCAAGATACTGAACGGCATTAACAGGATAAAACGTGTTTTCTTTACTGAATCCCCCTATTAACCAGCGGTGCGCGGTGAAGATAATAAACGTAATAAATAATCCTCCTGTTAAAGCTTTTGCCAGCGTAGAAAAGCGGCCCGGCGCGAAAGGAATTTTTGTTATTATTTTATAATAGTCATTAAGGGCAACCCATACTAGAGGAACGGTTATCAACATCCATAGTGGCGCATGTCTGGCTGTTATAGAGCCTTGTACAAGGTATGCCAGATACAGCCCTCTCTCCTCGAGTTTCAATGTTTTTCTTTGTTTCCAAAGTATAAACAGCGAAAGGGGAAACAGTACCATAAAAAACGGATTGAAAATATAGAACGTTGGCTGCCATTCTCCAATAGTCCATCGAAGTCTGGTGTCAGAAAGCTGCATCCAAACTTCGCCCCATACCCGTGCTCCATAAGGATTTATCAATGTTGCCATTACCGATAATAAGATAATCAACAGCTCCACAGCTACCGTTTTTTTCTTTCTGATGCATTGTAGAACAAAGAAAAAAACGTACGTTACCAGCCCGGCCGCAAAGCTTGCGTGTGCATTTGCCCAAACAAGAAACAACAGCGGCGCCATGTACCGAAACCGATTCCATACAGGGGCGTTCAGCAGCCCGTATAATAACAATGAAAGAAAAAACCATGAGATTACTTGCGGTCTGACGCCAAAATATATGAATACAAAGCCTGACATAAGAATAATATTAAAAAGAAGCCGTTTGCTGAAAGAAAAGTTTTTTGAAAGCTTCCTACCCGCCGTGTTTAATGTGGTGACATACACCGTGGCGATCCATATGCCGAGAAATACTATGCTTAGTGATATATAGCCGAAGTTAGAATACAGAGAATAAATCGCTATATTGGTTAACCATTCGTGGTCAACAAAGGGAAACGACGGCATGGTATAAGAAAAAGGGTCGGTGGCCGGTACCCCTTTTTCTATAATTTGGTTTCCCATGCGTACGTGCCATCCGAAGTCCGGGTCAAGCAGGGAAATCGCACGGATGAAAAACAACGTCGTGGTAACAGTGATTACTATAAAATAAAAACAAATAGCGGCACGAGACGTATGAGGCATGTATACTCCTCTGCTTTCAAAATGCAAATGGTATACCTAACGGAGTCCCGACCCGCCAGCTGGCGGGGGACAGAGTGGTATACTTTCTCTTTCCTGAAAAGATGATATGTTGATGAGAATAATATACTGATCAGCAATCTGCAATCAGCGCTTCTTCGTGGATAAATCAATGACCGGTAATCGCCAGTGTGCGTGACAATACTTCCGCAGAGATGCTACTTGGATCGAGCCACCGAATGCGTTTATCTCTTTTAAACCACGTGAGTTGGCGCCGCGCATATGCGTGTTCGTCATACTTCCACTGCTGTACTGCCTCTTTTTCCGTTGCGCGTTTTTCAAAATACGGTTGCCACTGCTTATAGCCGATGGTATTAAAACCAGGGTTATTCCAGCCATAGCCTTTCTGCAGAAGAATTCGGATTTCATCGATTATTCCCTGTTGAATCCGTTGGTCCACGCGTAAATCAATCAAGCGGTAGAGCTCCTCCCGAGGGATAGTAAGGCCGATAAAATCAACAGGAAACGTTATTCTCTCGACGTTATTTTGACTTATAGTTTGTAATTCCTCTTTTGAGATTTCTTTTTCTATTGCCCGAATAAGGCGGCGCGGGTTGTTGCGGTCAGATTGGTTCATGACGGCTAATTGTGCCCGTTTGAGCTTCATTAATTCTCGCTGCAATTGTTTTACTGTTTTATTGCTATATCGTTTTCTTAATTTCCAGTCAGGTCCGCTTGATGAATCTAGTCCGTCAACGAGCGCCTTTATATAGAGTCCCGTGCCGCCGACAACAATCGGCTGTTTTCCGCGAGCTATTACATCGTCAATAACAGAGCGCGCGAGCAGGGCATATTCGTAGGCTGAAAAACGTTGGTCAAGGTTAATGACGTCATAGAGCCAGATCGGGATGTTTTTTATAGAGTAATAACCAGTAGTGTAATTATATAATTGGTAATTAGTACAGGACTTACGCAATTTTTCGTCATTCTGAATACGTTCGCTATCGTTCAGTACTATAGCTTGTTTCAGAATCTTCCTACTATTTGATGGGGATGCTGAAATAAATTCAGCATGACGATCTAAATTAACATAAGGTGCGTAAGTCCTTTTAGTAATTAGTAAATGTTTTTGATTTCGCTTCAATCTGAAACCCGCCCGCATCGCCTGACGGCTCGTCGTCTGGCGGGCGCGGTCTGCAATCTTAAATCTGCAATCTTTTGGCAAGTCTTTTCCCGTCCCAATATCCATCCCTTTATAGACTTGGCGGCTGTCAGCGCTTATAATTTCTCCGTCAAGCTTTTTTGCCAGTTTGATCCCGAGCGCAGTTTTTCCGGTGGCAGTCGGCCCGCAAATAATAAGTAGTTTCGGTTGGTTCATGAGGGTATTGTACCAAGTAGTCAATAGATCAAAGAATTATTAAAACATGAAATCATTAAAAGGCAAATGTACTACGCTTATTGCGTAACTTATCTTATATGGTCATCCTGAACTTGTCCTTCGATATACTTAGGACCCTGAGCTTGTCGAACGGGTTTCAGGATCAAGAGAACAAAGATGCTGATCCGCCAGCCGGCGGACAGCATGACGAGTTTATGCCCCAATAAAACAATGAAACAATTATTTAAGAGTAAATTCTTCCGTCTCGAATACGCGCCCATCTGGATTCTTTTATTAAGTTTTCTTCTTCGTTTACCCGTCTATCTGATCCATACCTTCGGCTATTGGTACGATGAGATAATATTTCTTTCGATCGCAAAACTACCCTTTTCCCAAATGTTCGACACGCTATTGGCAGAACCAAAACCACCGGGGGCATATGTCTTATTTCATTATTTGCCGACTGATAATGCGTTGACCACACGACTTGCGCTTATGGTAGCTGCCTATACATTGACCGGTATCGCGCTCTGGTACGGGTATGCAACGCGCGTTATACAACATTATAAGCTTCATCTCGGCCTCGCACTCTTTTTTTCTTCTTTTACGTTTCTCCGGCTGACGGTGTACGTAAAACCGTATGAGTCGGCGGGGCTTCTGCTTACTATTTTCT
>DATEBW010000084.1:0-3589 GCA_035287165.1 Patescibacteria group bacterium
CAGCCGAAAAAGAAAAAACGCGCGCGTACCCACGGATTCCGCAGCCGCATGAGTACCAAAAACGGGCAGAACGTCCTGAAGAGACGTCGTGTAAAAGGACGGAAGAAATTGACAGTATAATATCATGAGTCTTTAGTCTTTAGAAGCTGTTTTAAAAGTATTCATAATAAATGACATTCGTCATGCTGAATACGTTCGCTATCGCTTAAGTACTGTAGCTTGATTCAGCATCTAGAGTGAGACTTATGGTATAGGTACTGCTGTATTCAAGACCCTGAAACAAGTTCAGGGTGACGGACTTTTAAAACAGGCTCTAAGTCTTTAGAAATTAGAAATTAGAAATTTTGTTTGTGTGCTTCCAAAAATTCACCGACTTTTCGGCTCATATATTCCCTCTGTTTTAAAAACAGGCCGCCGCTATCGCGACAATCGTGCGTTATTAGTCGTCGCTTCAACAGCCGATTCATTGTCCGACCAGCCATTACGGGCAACCGTTATCGTGCCGGTGCGTTTGAGCAAAAAAGCAGTCGTCCGTAACCGGACAAAACGTCTCTTCCTTGAAGCGCTCCATCGGCATATCAGCTCATTTCCTCCGAATAAACTGATGATTCTCATGGCGCAGACGCCGCTCGTAAAAGAAAAGCTGGGGGATATAACAGGAGAGATTGACCAATTATTGCGAAGAGCGGGATTGTTGTAGGTAATACAAACTTTTCTTGCATTGTCATCCTGAATTTGTCCTTCGGTAAACTCAGGATAGTGAGCTTGTCGAATCCATTTCAGGATCTCATTAAAATAAATCCGCTAGATGCTGAAATCGCGTCTGACGCGATGAAATAAATTCAGCATGACGTAGTGAGGCAGCGAAAAAGTTATACAACAGGAAATGAACAACATGAAATCTTTTCTCCTCTCCGCCATTCGTTTTTACCAGAAACACCTGAATCTGAAAAATCCGCTCTTGCGCGCATTATTCCTCACGGACAACGCATGCCGGTTTACGCCGACCTGCTCGGAATATACGTATCAGACCATCGAGAAACATGGTATAATCCGTGGACTGTATCTGGGTTTTATCCGGATTTTCCGCTGTCATCCATGGAGCAAGGGAGGATATGATCCGGTGAAATAAATCCAAAATCCTAAATTCGAAGCTCCAAATAAATTCAAAATCTCAAATCATAAAACCTGACATTTGGAAATTAGTATTTTGAATTTAGATATTATTTGGAACTTGTGATTTAGAATTTGGCATTTTTCAATTATGTATGACTGATCCGACTTTTTTTAATCAGTTCCTTATCTGGCCGTTTATCAATGCGCTTATCCTGTTTTATAAAGGGTTTGCGTCCTTTTCGATTCCGTTCCCCCTGGGGTGGGCGATCATCGGATTGACCCTGACAGTGCGTACCATTCTCCATCCGCTGACTAAAACACAAATGGAGTCGGCGCGAAGAATGCAGGAACTCAAGCCGGAACTCGACAAACTCACCAAAAAACACAAAGGCGACCGCAAAAAACTTCAGGAAGAACAGGTTAAGCTCTATCAGAAACACGGGATAAATCCGGCCGCCGGTTGTCTGCCTATGCTTCTGCAATTTCCGATTTTGATCGCGCTCTATCAGGTATTTTTCAAAGTGCTCGGCAACGGTAATATTGAGGAAACAGTCGGCGCGATTAATACCATTGCTTATCATCCGGCTCTGCGGATTGAATCGCTCGACTTGTCTTTCTTTGGTCTGCAGCTCGGTTATACGCCGTCACAGTGGCAAACGGCCGGCTGGTGGCTATTGGCAATACCGGTCGTTACCGCGGGCTTGCAGTGGTATCAGACAAAGAAGCTCATGCCGCCGGTTCCCGTTGCCGATAAGCCCGATAAAGATAAAGGAAAGAAGGACGAATCATTTGCCGTCGAAATGCAGAAACAGATGGCGCTTATTATGCCGGTCATGATCGGCGTCTTTTCTTATTCCCTGCCCATCGGCTTGAGCCTGTATTGGAATACGTATACGGTGCTGGCATTGGTGAACGGGAAGAAGAAAAAAGATTATGATACGAATTCAAAAGAACAAAAGAGCAATGAACAATGAGCAAAAATAGTATAAGAAAAAAATTATTGTTCATTATTAATTTGTTTATTGCTCATTATATTGTTCGTGTCATCGGTTAATTGGTTATATGTCACATGTCAAAGGTCACTTTTCAATGGTTATTATCCCTTCTCCTCTTCCTTATTCCTGCGCAAATCGGTAAGCATTTCTGGCCGGATGCATCGCGGGTTCTGGGTATGCGTATCGATTATCTCGCGCCGACAATCTATTTAACTGATATTATTCTGGGCGTTCTTTTCGTTTTGTGGTTTGCGAAAAAACCTTTCCCGCTCCGGCGGATCAAAGGGAACATTAAATGGCTTCTGCTTGCCGTATTGCTCATATTCAACATCCTCCAGTCCGCGCGGCCGCTTACCGCGTTGATTAAAGCCGTAACAATAGTAAAACTTATCCTTCTTGCCGGCTTTGTTAAAGATATAAAGCCGAATATCCGCCAGGTAAACATCGCCTTAATTGGCGCCGGCATTTTTTCCGCGCTGTTGGCATGGGCGCAATTTTTCAACCAGGGATCAATCGGCGGCATATTCTGGTGGATCGGCGAGCGAACGTTTTCGCCGTCGACGCCGGGCATCGCCATGGTTGCGGTGAACGGTGCATATTGGTTGAGGCCGTATGCGACGTTTCCCCATCCGAACGTGCTTGCCGGATTCCTCGTCGCGCTTACGCCGCTGTTACTCTTGCCGATGAAACGCCCTTCTCTGCGCATAACCGTTCTTTCCTTTACCGCACTCGCGTTTTTCATGGCAACGCTCGTCATCCTGTTTTCGCGCTCGGCATGGATTATTTTTCTGGCCCTGTTTATCATCTGCATATTTATTCGATTGAGACGTGACCGCGGTATTTCCGTGCGTTCAGCGATCAAGCGCCATGGTTTTCTTATAGTATTGCTTGCCGGTTTTCTCATCATCGTACAGCCGCTGGTTCGGGAACGCTTTGTCACGCTGACCACGACAGACCGGGAAACGGTATCGCGCCGCGTGATACTCAATGCCGCCGCGCTCGCTATGGTTCGCCAGCATCCGATTACCGGCGTCGGTCTCGGGCAGTTTTTAAGCGAATTGCCAAACCATTACCGGGTCAGAACACTGCTTGACCTGCAGCCGGCGCATAATATTTATCTCCTTCTTGCCGCAGAAACCGGTCTTATCGGCGTCGCGTCAGCCGCCTGGTTTTTCATAGTCCTTGTCCGTCGTTTTCGGCAAAACCATTCAATCCAAAAGACAACATTCTTTCTCTCATTAAGCGCACTTATGGTTCTCGGACTGGTAGACCACTATCCCTATACGATTCACCAAATACAACTCTTCATCGCGGTTCTGGTGGGATTATTGCTATAAAAAATCAAATAGCAGATACGTGTTGCGTAACTTCTCTAAAACCGTCATCCTGAACTTGTTTCAGGATCTATCTGCAATCAAGTAATGAGATGCTGAAATAAATTCAGCATGACGACATAGCGAAGTGCAAAGTTACGTAAC